>JAZBNV010000060.1:0-7231 GCA_036350795.1 Marinilabiliaceae bacterium | reverse complement strand
GACAGAGAGTTCAGATCCCTCGGCAAGCTCGGGATGACAAAAGCTGTCATTTCGAACGAAGTGAGAAATCTGGATAGACAGGGTGTTCAGATCCCTCATTTCATTCGGGATGACATTTATATCCGTGCTATCTTAACATAGTCGGTTTCCCAGTCGTCATATTCTGTAACAAGCCTTATGGCCTCCTGCGGATCAGAAGCCACTTCCCAGATATCCCTGTGCTGGGGGCGCATAAAATTCTGGTCGATAAGCTGGTCGAAGTACCCGAGCAGTTTATTATAAAAGCCCTCAGTATTCAGAATTACAATAGGTCCCTTAAAAAGGCCGAGTTGTTTCAGTGTTATTGCCTCGGTAAGTTCTTCCAGGGTACCAACACCTCCCGGCAGGGCAATTACAGCATCCGATATTTCAAATATCTTCTTTTTCCTGCTGTTCATGTCGGGAGTGATAATGGTTTCATTAATCGAGCCGTGGCCCCAGCCATTATTAACCATAAACTGCGGAATAACTCCTGTTGCCCGGCCACCATTATTCATTGCAGAATCGGCAACAGCTCCCATCAGTCCGATACCTCCCCCACCAAAAACAAGCTCGTTGCCACTTAAGGCAATTAGTTTTCCCAGTTCTGCTGCCACGCTGAAGTATTCTGAAGGAATTTTGCTGCTTGAGGCTGCGAAGATCGAAATTTTCATAATAATCTATTAAAAAGGGTGCCCTGCTGGGACACCCTAAATATTATAACTGTCCTGATTTTCTATATCAGTGCTTTAAGTTTTGCTTCAAAATTTTCCTTTGGCACGGCACCTACCTGCTTATCGGCAACCTGGCCATCCTTAAAATACAGCACGGTCGGAATGTTCCTGATTCCAAATTTTGCTGCTACTCCCGGACTGCTGTCAACATCACATTTAACAACTACAGCTTTACCCTCATATTCGCTTGAGAGTTCTTCAATAAAAGGAGCGATCATTCTGCATGGACCGCACCACTCTGCCCAGAAGTCGACCATTACTGGCTTATCTGCTTTTACAACTATTTCATCAAAGTTAGAATCATCAACATGTATTGCCATGGTAATCTAAAGTTTATTGGGTTAAAAATTTGAGCCAAATATAATTAATTTACTTTATAATCGATTCCGGGTATCGACTTAATATATTTAATAAACCCGTTGCTTACATCTATTGTAACCGACCTTGAGAAAAGCTGCAGGCTTACCTTGTCAGCCGGGTCAAACACTATGAATTTTAATTCCGTATTACCTTTGCTTTCCCTGGCATGACTCATAAGCTTGTCTATTAGTTCATCATTTATAGCATCAACAGGGATAATTATACTGAGTGATTTAATCATTTCTTCCCTTACACTTGTAAGCAGGTTTATAGAGGATACTTTTACCTCAATTTCTTCTTCTCTGTGGCGGCGCTTTTGCACCTTGGCCTTTATCATTATAAAAAAGCCGGGTGTAAAATATTTACTGTATTCAACATAGTCTTTGTCGAACATCATAAAACGAAACGAATCGGTATAGTCCTGCACGGTAAGCGATCCAAAGGGTTTACCTGTTTTGGTTGTACCGCTTCTGGCTTCTGTTACCATGCCGGCAATAACAACTTCCTTGTTTAAGAGGGCTTCCAGGTTACTTAAATCAGCCAGGTTAACATTACAGAACGATTCAATCTCAAGTTTATAATCGTCGAGAGGATGGGCAGACAAAAAGATGCCGATAACCTCTTTTTCTTTATTTAATTTTTCAAGTTTCGGCCAATCGGGTGTTTCGGGCAGTGCCGGTCGTACTATTTCGAATCCTTCGGTTTCGCCGAAGAGTGATTGCTGCGCAGTGCCAGATTCATTCTTTATCCTGTTGCCATATTTAATAAGACTTTCAATAAACGATTCTGCTTTCTGGTTTTCGGCAAAGAACTGAGATCTTTTTATGCCTTCGAACAGGTCGAAGGCACCTGCCAGTACCATGGCTTCAATACTCTTTTTATTCAGTGAGTTGAGGTTTACCCTTTCCATAAAATCATATACTGATACAAAGGGGCCATTCTTCTCACGTTCTTCTATCAGGCCTTTAATTGCACTTTCGCCCACACCTTTAATCGCACCGAGGCCAAACCTTACATTACCCTCGCTGTTTACCGTAAACTTCACAAAACTTTCATTCACATTAGGCCCGAGCACATCCATACCCATGCGCCTTGTTTCGTCCATAAAGGTGGTAACCTTTTTAATATCGCTAATATTTCTGCTTAATACAGCAGCCATAAACTGTGCCGGGTAGTGAGCCTTAAGCCAGGCTGTCTGGTAGGATATAAAGGCATAACATGTTGAGTGCGACTTATTGAACGCATATTGCGCAAAAGCTTCCCAGTCGTGCCATATTTTTTCTGTAATTTTTTCGCTGTGACCCTTTGCCCTGCATCCTTCGATAAACTGGATCTTCAGCTTATCCATAATGTCTTTTTTCTTCTTGCCCATAGCCTTACGGAGCGAATCGGCCTGGCCCCTTGTAAACCCGGCAAGTTCCTGCGACAGCACCATTACCTGTTCCTGGTATACTGTAATTCCGTAAGTATCCTTCAGGTGTTTCTCCATTTCGGGGAGCTGGTATTCTATTTTTTCCAGCCCATGCTTTCTCCTGATAAATTTTGGAATATATTCCATCGGTCCCGGCCGGTAGAGGGCATTCATTGCTATCAGGTCCTCGAAGCGGTTTGGTTTAAGGTCGCGAAGGTGTTTTTTCATACCCTCCGATTCGAACTGGAAGAGGCCGGTTGTTTCGCCCCGGCTATAGAGTTCGAAGGTCATTTCATCATCGAGGGGGATATTATCAATATCTATTTCTTCGCCCGTCGAGTATTTAATATTTTCTACGGCATCCTTTATTATTGACAGTGTTTTGAGGCCGAGGAAGTCCATTTTAAGCAGCCCTACCGATTCAACATGGCTGCCATCATATTGTGTTACATACAGATCTGTATCTTTTGCCGTGCTTATGGGAATATGCTGGTCGAGAGGGTCGCGTCCTATTATTATTGCGCAGGCATGCACACCTGTTTGCCTTACTGACCCTTCGAGAGCCTCTGCATACTGAAGTGTCCTGGCAACCAGTTCATCACCCTTGTCTCTTTCTTTTACGAGTTCTTCTACCTCATCGTATGCTTTCCTGAAAGTTGTACCGGGTTTTTCGGGTATCAGTTTGGCAAGCCTGTCGGCATCAGAAAGAGGAAGATTCTGAACCCTGGCCACGTCCCTGATAGCCATTTTGGCAGCCATGGTACCAAAGGTTATTATATGTGCCACATGATCGTGTCCGTATTTTTCGACAACATACTTCAGCACCTCCTCACGTCCGTCTTCATCAAAATCAATATCAATATCCGGCATGGATATCCGGTCGGGATTCAGGAACCTTTCAAAAAGTAGATTATATTTTATCGGGTCGATATCGGTAATCCTGAGCGCATAGGCAACGGCTGATCCTGCTGCCGATCCTCTTCCCGGCCCCACAGACACTCCCATCTCCCTTGCTGCATTCAGAAAATCCTGTACAATAAGGAAATACCCGGGGTAACCCATTTTCTTAATAGTGTCGAGCTCAAAATCCAGCCTCTCTTCAATCTCAGGCGATAGCTCTCCCCACCTCATCCTGGCTCCTTCATAGGCAAGGTGCCTGAGGTAAGCATCCTTGTTTTCGAACCTGTCAGGAATCGGGAAATCAGGCATAATAGGTTCATGATCGAGTTCATAAAACTCAACCTTGCCGGCAATTTCCATGGTATTGTCAATCACTTCAGGGAAGTCGGAAAAGAGCTCACGCATCTCTTCTTCGCTTTTAAAATACTCCTGCATGGTGTAGCGAAGCCTGTCGGGGTCGTCCAGTTCCTTACCGGTATTAAGACATATAAGCCTGTCGTGTGCTTCGGCATCCTCGCTGTTGAGAAAATGCACATCATTGCTGGCTATAATTTTAACTCCCAGTTTATCAGATAGTTCCCTGTAGGCTTCAAATACCCTGTTCTGTTTGGCCAGGGTATCATTATCGAAGCGGGGATTGCCGGTTTTGTGTCTTTGTACCTCGAGGTAGAAATCGTCAGCAAATATCTCCTTAAACTCAGAGATAAGTATTTCAGCCTCTTCGATATTATTATTCAGCACTGCCTGTGGTACTTCGCCGGCGATGCAGGCAGTTGTGGCTATTATGCCTTCGCTGTATTGCTTAAGGATACTCTTGTCAATACGTGGTTTATAATAGAAGCCTTCTGTCCATGCTATGGAAACCATCTTAACCAGGTTTTTATAACCTGTATAGTTTTTGGCCAGCAGTATCATATGGTGCCCCGAACGGTCTTCCTTATCTGTTATTTCCTGCAGCGACCTTCGGGCCACGTAGGTTTCGCAGCCAATTATAGGCAGTACACCACTGGCTTTGGCAGCATTATGGAACTCTTTTACACCAAACATGTTGCCATGGTCGGTTATTGCAACTGCTTTCATTTTTCTTTCCGCAGCCATTTTCATCAATTCACTGATCTTTGATGCACCATCAAGAATAGAGTACTGGGTGTGGAGATGCAAATGAACGAAGTTACTCATAAACAGATACTTGTAAGGTTTTGTTACTTATGTTACCCTTTTACCGGCGAGACTGTAAAACTAAATAAAAATGTCCGAAACACTAAGGTGGAATAGAAGAAGTAATCAACAATTTTTTTTAAATGTCATTTGGTTAATAAATGTTAATTTATATATTTGCTATACAATTTGATGGAAAAATTGTTTGGACAATCTGAAATGTCCATGTTTAAAATTTATTAACCTAATTAAACAACTATGAGAAAATTACTTTTAATGGTATTTTTCTTCTGTGGTGTGTTGTCCCTGACAATGGCACAACAGAAGCTAATTACCGGTACTGTTACCAGCGCTGATGATGGTCAGACTATCATTGGAGCAACGGTACAGGTTAAAGGTACTACCCTTGGTGTAACTACTGATCTTGATGGAAAGTATTCCATTTCGGCAGAAGAGGGTGCTACCTTGATTTTCAGCTTTGTAGGCATGAAATCTCAGGAACTGATTGTTGGAACTGGTTCAACAATCGACGTAGTCATGGAATTGGACCTCCTGGGAATTGATGAGGTTGTTGTGGTAGCTTACGGAACTCAGCGTAAGGAAGCCAGAACTGGTTCAGTTGGTGTTGTAAAAGCTGACGAAATGAAATCTATTCCTATTGCAAGTGCTGATAAGATGCTACAGGGAAAGATTGCAGGACTCCAGGTAAACAGTGGTTCCGGGATGCCCGGTAGTGCTACGGAGATTACAATCAGGGGTGTAGGTACAATAAATGCCGGCACTCAGCCTTTGTATGTTATTGATGGTGTTCCTGTTGTGTCTGGTGATTTTACCAGGGCTGCTCAAACAGGTAATATCCTGTCATCTCTGAACCCTAATAATATTGAGTCGATGACTGTTCTGAAGGATGCTGCTGCATCTTCTATTTATGGTTCAAGAGCGGCCAACGGTGTAATTCTTATTACAACTAAAAGTGGGCAGTCTGGTAAAACCAATTTTACTGCAAGGGTTCAACGTGGATTCTCACAAAAGACAGAAGGCAATTTCCGTTTTATGAATGCTGAAGAGCTTTTAGGCTATAAGAGAGCTGCAATTCAGAATATAGGAGTAAATCCTGACGATCCGAATGAAGCTGGTAATCCTTCTAATCCTGTTCCGGGAACAGGATATTATTTCCCGAATTCCCTTCTTGACGAAACATTCGATTGGTGGGAAGCTGTTTTCCAGACAGGTAGTGTAATGAACTATGAGCTTGAAGCTTCGGGTGGATCCGAAAAAACAAGATTTTTTACTTCTGGATCATATCTTAGTGAAGAAGGTATTGTTATTGGAAGCGAATATGAAAAGATGAACTTCAGGGTTAATGTGGATCATGATATCAGTAAGAAGCTTACTGTAGGAACCAAGGTTTACGGAGCCTATATGAGGTGGGCTGACCAGGCTGGTAATCTTGCATACGCCAACCCGGTTGCAGCTGCCCAGTGGATTGAACCATGGATTCTGCCTTATAATGAAGATGGAACTTATAACTGGAATATTCCGAATACAGGAAATTCTAATCCTCTTGGAATTGTTGATCTTAATGACAAAGGGGATAAGCAGTATAAGTTTATGGGTACTTTCTCCTTATCATATAAAATAATGGACGGACTTGAGTTCAGATCGATTAACTCTGCCGACCTTTTATTTGGTGAGTCCAGGCAATACTGGCATCCCGATTCTCCCGATGGAGCTCCTAACGATGGCTATCTTTGGGGAGGAACAAATATGAACAAAACTCTGACAACGTCAAATACTTTAAGGTTTAACAGAACATTTGCAGAGAAGCATAATGTTTCAGCAACGGCAGGTATAGAGATAATGGACAACCAGTATACTTCCTACAGCCTTGAAGGAGACGGACTTGGAGGAGATATACCCTATCATTCAAACATTGCTACCAATAAAGATATTGGATATGCACTTGCTTCATATTCATTTCTTTCATATCTCGGACTTCTGAACTACGATTATGAGAATAAATATTTTATCCAGGCAAGCGTTCGTAGAGATGGCAGTTCAAGGTTTGGTTCAGATAACCGCTATGCAACTTTCTGGTCGGTTGGTGCATCATGGAACCTTCACCAGGAAGCTTTTATGGAAGGCTTTGACTGGGTCAATATGGCTAAGCTAAGGTCAAGCTACGGCATAAATGGTAATGCTGAAATAGGAAACTATGACTCATATGGAGTTTATGGTTCAAGAGTATATAATGGTTTAAATGGAATGGCCCCGGATAACCTTGCCAATCCTGAACTAACATGGGAAGGAAATACAGCATTTAATGTTGGTCTCGATTTCGCATTGTTTGGCAGGCTACAGGGTACAGTTGAATGGTATCACAGGTTAACTACTGATATGCTGCTTGATGTACCATTGTCACGAACAACAGGGTTTAACAGCCTCCAGAAAAATGTTGGAGAAATGGTTAACAAGGGCTTTGAATTTAGTCTTAGCGGAGATATTATATCCCAGGGCTCATTTAAATGGAATGCAGGTGGAAATATATCATTTAACAATACCCAGATTACAGACCTGGCAGGTGAAGAAGAGATTGCTGCTTCATGGTGGGGAATTCACGTGTTAAATGGAAACGGGTCAACCAACTACT
>JAZBNV010000059.1:0-2112 GCA_036350795.1 Marinilabiliaceae bacterium | reverse complement strand
TATCTTTGTGAAAACAACAGACATGGCAGGAATACCCAGTTTTTTTAAGCAATATGGCCCCAGGGGACTAAATATTATTCCCCGTTATTACGATCCTGATAAAGAGAAGCGTGAGGAAAGGGTTAAACGTATCAAGGCAGAACTTGGGATTAAGGATGAAGATGGGAAGGAATATGTTCCCAGGATTCAGAAAGGAACAATGACCAACTATTTCCACCAGCGAACGAGGAAAGTAAGGAAGTATACTTTTATACGCCTGATAGTTATTGTTCTGATACTGATACTGATCTCCTACCTTTTCTTCTACCTCTAATCTGTCTGAGAAATGCCTGATATTATCAAGCTACTTCCGGATTCAGTTGCGAATCAGATTGCGGCCGGTGAGGTTATTCAGCGGCCTGCTTCGCTGGTAAAGGAATTAATTGAAAACTCCGTTGATGCAGGTTCTTCAGCAATAAAAATAATTATCAAAGATTCAGGCCGCACCCTTGTCCAGGTAACAGACGACGGATCGGGCATGTCGGAAACAGATGCCCGCTTATGTTTCGAAAGGCACGCAACCTCAAAGATCAACACCGCCGAAGACCTTTTCTCCATTAACACAAAGGGTTTCAGGGGAGAGGCCCTGGCCTCAATCGCAGCTGTTGCCATGGTTGAGCTTAAATCAAGATTACATAAGGCTGAACTTGGAATCCTTATATCAATAAGTGGTTCAAAGGTTGAAAAACAGGAACCGGTCTCCTGCCCTGCAGGAACAAATATTGCTGTAAAGAACCTGTTCTTCAATGTTCCGGCACGAAGAAAATTTCTTAAGTCGGATGCAACCGAGCTCAGACATATAATTACAGAATTTGAAAGGGTTGCCATTGCCCACCCTGATATAAAATTCAACCTTTTTCACAACGATAAGGAACTCTTTAATCTGCCCCCTTCAAATCAAAGGCAAAGAATAATCGGACTGTTTGGGAAAAATATCAATAACGCACTGGTAAATATTGATACCGAATCATCACTGGTACGAATAAAGGGTTTTATAGGGAAACCCGAGTTTGCACGGAAAACTTTCGGCGAGCAATATTTCTTTATCAACAGGAGATATATGAGGCATCCCTATTTTCATAAGGCTGTTATGGAGGCCTATGAAAATATTCTTGCACCTGAAACCATACCTTCCTATTTTATTTTCCTGGAAACCGATCCCTCTTCCATTGATGTAAATATTCATCCTACCAAAACAGAAATCAAATTTGAGAACGAGAGGATGATATGGCAGATTCTGCATGCATCAATAAGGGAAGCAATTGGCAAATTCAATATATCGCCCTCAATAGATTTTGAAACAGAAGGTGTTATCGACATTCCGGTGTCGGGCGATTTCCCTCTTATCAATCCTGAAATTGAGGTTGACCAGGCTTTTAATCCCTTCAGCAACGAAGATATTTACCAGCGACCGGCAACAAGATTTGATAAAAACGAAAGAGCCAATCTCACAAACTGGGAGAAACTCTACGACGGGCTTGAGAGTATAGAACCGAACGGAGATAACAAACCCTTATTTGCAGCCACCGGAAGCGGAAAATTTATGCAGGTAAAGAGCAAATACATACTTTGCCAGGTTAAATCCGGGATTATGCTTATAGATCAGAAAAGAGCCCATGAGAGGATCCTCTTCGATAAATTCATAAGCATGATAGGGAAGGATAATTCTCCATCCCAGAAATCTCTTTTCCCTGTAACTATAGAACTTGACCAGGCAGATATTGCAATCCTTTCCGAGCTGGAAGATGACCTGAAGAGTCTTGGTTTTGAAACAGCCTACCTGGGTAATAACACAGTTTCAATAAACGGTTATCCCTCAGAAGCTAAAAACGATGATCCGTCGGAGATGCTCGAAATACTGCTGCAGGAATATAAATCCACACAGCAGGATCCTGCCTCAGAAAGAAAGGAAAAGATAGCATCTTCGCTGGCCCGTGCATCAGCTGTACCCTATGGCCGTCATTTAAGTAACGACGAGATGCAGGAGCTATTCGATACCCTCTTTGCCTCGGCCACACCTAATTATACTCCCGATGGCAAAGCGGTTGTGAATATTATTACTCTTGATGAGCT
>JAZBNV010000058.1:0-5954 GCA_036350795.1 Marinilabiliaceae bacterium | reverse complement strand
TCCCCTCTTCCCATCTTCCCCTCTTCCCCTCTTCTCCTCTTCTCCTCTTCCCATCTTCTCCTCTTCCCATCTTCCCCTCTTCCCCTCTTCTCCTCTTCTCCTCTTCCCATCTTCCCCTCTTCTCATCTTCTCTCCAGTCTGTCCTCGAGTTTATCGGGCAGATCGTAGAGGAAATCGATACCGGTTAAGGCTTCAATGGAATCTACAGAGACGATGTATTCTGAAAGATCTGATTGACTGCTTACATGGGGAAGGAGATATGAAGTTACATATACATTATCAGCTCTGAACTGGATTAAAATCTTATAAAAGAATACAGGTATGGATACCCTGTTCTCACCAATACCCTCAGCAGATGAATTAATAACAGGACCACTTATTACAATCAGCGAATCATAATATAAAGAATGATCACGGGTATAGTCCTCAAGCCTTTTCCATACACCCCTGTTAAAGCCGGCAAGCTGGGGAGAAATATTAGAATAATAAAACGACTCTTCAAGGGCGATACTGTCGAAGCTCATATCTCCTGCCGGTACCAGGTGACCCCTGTCATAGCCAGATCTGCTGTAGTCCCTGTTTGTTGCCGTACCACTTTTTACCATGGTATCTTCGCGAAAGATATTCCTTCTCCCGAATCTTGATTCCAGGTTGGCGGGCTTAAGAGAATATGCCACCCAGTAAGGCTGCTCACTTTCTTCATTATATGATAGCGAATAGTAGCTGTGAAATACAACAGAGGATGAATCATAAGCAGGCAGGAAGCTATAATCAGAAAGTTTATAATCTTCGCTGGCACCTGGACTTAAAACAAGTACCAGGATTGCTCCGCATACAACAATAACTATAGCTAAGATCCTGAATGTTTTCAATCCTTACCAGGTTTGTGGTTTAACTGAGTTTAAAAATACATTCCGTGTTTTGAATATGTTACTCTTATAAGTTCCTCTATTTCGTCGTACAGTAGCTTCAGTTCTTTTGAGGATGGGATATCCCTATCAGTCCACCTGGCTGAATGAGATTCAGTAAGCTTCAATATCTCATTCTCGAGCGGTACTATCCACTGGATATAGCCGCTGCCATCGGTATTATATACTTTATTAATATTAATATAGTCCTGTCCATGTCCTCGTGTAATTGGCATGGCGGCTCTCTTAGCTAAAAGGGCCATATCGCACAGAGCAGCATTTTTTCCCTCAGGAGCAGTAAGAATAGCGGGTAACAGCTTTTCCTTATTCATCCATACAGGAATAGCCGGTGTTGCCAGCGGCCATCCTCCTATTGTCCACATCTGAGTGGCCATGGGGTCATCACCTTTTTTGACCCCTTTGAAAATAACAGATGAGGTCGTTGACTTCCTTGCAATATTATCCTTAAAATGAACCATTCTGACTTCATCCTCACCTGTGGCAAGGTCGAGCAGGTTATCACCGGTAAATCCATTAACAAGATTACGCTCTGCCACACTCAGTATGCCCTCAACGGTAAGATCATTTCTCATGGCAGCTTTATAAAACACATCCGAAGCAGTAATATAGCGAGCATAGCCCTGTCCAAGGTCAGGATTGCCATTTGCTGAGTAGTTAGTTCTTACAATATATCCCAGGGGTGCAAGATCCTGGTTATTAACATCAATCTTAATAAGTGCTTCATCGCCCACCTCGAAAAAAGCTGCTCCACCACTGGCATCTATAACCCCGAAATTTGAAGCCAGCCCGGTAGGCCTGGCAATTCCTTTCAGAAGCTTCTCAAAATCTTCAAGCGTAGAACAGCTTGCAAGGGCAAGGGCCATAACTTCACCTTCACCAACTCCCTCATCATAAGATTCCCCGTTATTGATATTGTATGATGCTGTATTCATTATGCAGAACCCTGCACTGTTCATTCCCATCCATACACTTTTATTCTCCGTCTCAGTTGAAACCAGGCCTATGTAGTCGAACCTTTTGCCTGTGAAATAGATAAGTTTGTTATTCTCACTGCTTGTATCGCGATGTTTCCACATAATGGGTCTCCCGTCGGCAGTATATTTACCACTTATAATAATGGAAGTGCAGGCCTTGCTCTTCTGAGGCTGCAGAACAGCAAGGAGCAATAAAGCCAGGGTGGCAATTCTTTTCATATAACAAATATTTCGGCTGTGTATTATTATCAATAATATTATTAAAGTCCGAGTACTTCTTTGCCCTGCTTAAATACAATGTCGACAGGTATACCCGAGGCATTTACCTTATCGAGGTCGGCTTTCAGCTGATCGCTCATAACACCATCAGATTCTATCCACTCTTTGGCAGCTTCATAATCACCATCACCCTGTACTGTAAGTATCCTTTCAACCAGGGCAACAACAGCCTCCTTCATAACATCAAAGTCTACTTTATAAGTTCCATTATCCTGGTATACAAAGGCTCCCCTGTCGGCAAAGAACTTCATATTGAACATATTGGCTGTACCATGTGCACTGGCAGCTCCAAACCTGCTTGAACGAAAAATACCTGCAAAAAATGTAACATAGTTATCCATTACCTCGCCGCTGTCTATCTCGCCCATTCCGTAGAGTTTTGTCACAAGGTAGAGCCCCATAATATCGGCCTTTGCCTCTTCGAGGGCTGAATACTGTTCCTTGAGGGCTTCCCTTACCGGCACCCTGTCAGAGATTGTATTTTTAACACCCATGCCATGAGCTACCTCGTGGAAGGTAGTATTTTCAAAAAAGGCATTAAAGGTGATATGCTTCTGCTGACTCTCATCAATAAGCATCTTAGAGATTGGAACAAGTATCTTTTCAAACTTGGCCTGCATGGCATTTCTTAGCTGAAGTTTACGACTACCTATTGCCACGTGTATCTCCGGATCGTTGGGCAGGTTAATGGCAATGGTTTTGCTTCCTGCATTGCAGTCACCTGCGTAATACAGAGCATAATAAACATTCATATCGGCATCGGTACCAGGCATTTCTGATTTATACTTATCTGCAACCGGCAGACCTTTCTGCAGATCGGGCAGCATAGCATTGTATTTGGCCAGGCGGGCACTCCACTCCGGATCTTTTAGCAGGACAAAGGCTTCGTGAGCTGCCTTGTATCCAAAGAGTGCATCTTCATAATTCTCAATGGGCCCCACCACAAAATCGATACTGGATTCCTTCATCGCCATCCAGGCAAAATCGCTCGCCTGGTACTCGTTTGTAAGCAGGGCACTGGCACGGGCTTCAAGGTATTTCCTGAGCCCTTCATCTTCGGCCAGTGCTGCAGCCTTTAGCATAAGATCGGCAGCTTTCTGATGCTGTTCTCCATAAGCCTCAGAGTAAGGTACAGATATAAGGTTGCCGTCAGCGTCACGACGAACGAGGGTGTAAAGACTTTTCTTATCAGGATTATCCCAGGCCTCAAACTCCTCAACAGTCATATCCTCAGGGTAGAACTGAGCCATCGGCGGTTTTGGTCCAACACCCTCGATAAAGGGCTTATTATCATCAAGCCTGTCCCACGGACCGTAATGGATCATTGCATACTTCCTGGCAGCTTCTGATTCAATGCTTTCAAGTAAAGCTTGCTTATCGCCGTAAGTTTGTGTCCAGTAAATATCGTCGATAATATCAGCAACATCGATCAGTATACTTATAATCTCCCTCTCATTTTCACTAAGCCAGCCGAGGTCGGTGCTTAGAGTAACTTCGTCAAACTGTGCAAGTTTTGCTTTCATAGGATCATCATTTACCTTTTCTCCGGTTTTGCAACCTGCCAGGATAAGACCAAACAGGAGGCTTAGTATTAAAACTCTTTTCATCTAAGTTTTTTTTGATTGGTTGAATAACTTGCAAGATAATAAAATCTATTCCTTTATCTTTATAATAATTAAACACAGAAGCATGAATTCTATTAAATATTTATCTGCAGCCTTATTAATAATACTGTTAAATGCTTGCTCAAATAAGAGCTCAGAGAACACGATAAAAGACGAAGCCAGATTATACTTTGAGTTTGAAAACAACCTTGATTTCAAGGATTACTACCTTGAAGGCAGTGGCTATTCTTTTACTAAGGGGATTAAAGGATCTGCTATTAAGTTTGACGGCGAAAATTATGGCTGGCTTAAACTAAATGGCCCGAATTTAACAGACTGCTCGAAAGATTTTACAATTCAGTTCTGGTTCAGATCAGGCTCTACTGAAGCCACCACGCTATTATCTTCAAAGGACTTCCCTGATAAGAGTATCTCCTCCCAGCTTAATTCAGGATGGGCTCTTTATACCTCCGGGGGTAATCTTGCGTGGACTGCAGGATCCGGCGACAGGAGACTGGCATATGAAAGAGATAACAATCAGAACTATCCTTTATGCGATAATAAGTGGCATATGGTATCGATGAGCTACAGCAAAGAACTTGAAGAGATGCGCCTTTACCTCGATGGTCATAATTTTGCAATTTATAAGATCGGTTTTGATATTTTCCAGGAGAACTCACTACTCATTGGTACGCCGGGAACTTCATTTGATTACAGTAATGATATTCTAGCCCAGATCAGGGACGGGCGCGATACCCTGCAGAAAATGATCGATGAGTTTTCTGAGATAGGACCTGGAATACCTGAAGATAATGAGTTTCTGGATATAATTACTGACCCGGATAAACTTATTCAAAAAAAGTTGAAGGAGAGAGGTGACAATGAAATGGATGAAGAAGTCAGGGAAAAAATTAAAACTTTTAAATCCACAAGGAGCCAGCTTATGAATAATCCTTATACAGTATACCAGATAATGGAGCTTACACTGCTGAAACCTGTGAGTAAGATCTACTCCCTTGTTGATGGTGAAGTTAAGACAGATCCTAAAATTGCAAAAGACTTTACGATGGATACAAAACTGCACCCTGCAGCTTTCAGCATGGATAAGCTGATGATATGGGACAGGGTACTTAATAACAATGAGATTCTCAGCTGCTATGGTAAATACAAAAAATCCAGGGATTTCGAGTATGATGCTTCTGTCGACAAACTGAGGGTAGGTGTATGGAATATCTGGCATGGGGGAAAACACTTCACAGTTGAAAAGGATGGATGGGACTCCAGAGACAGGATAGCAGAGATTATAAAAGAAAAGGATATCGATATTATATTAATGCAGGAGACATATTCTTCAGGCGATTATATTGCTGCAGAACTGGGATATTATTTTGCTACAACATCCGACTGGGACTATTGTTTCCAGGGCTCCAATATATCAGTTCTTAGTCGTTACCCAATAAATAAAATCCATGTTCCTCTTGAAGCATCCTTTATGAATGTAGGGGCTCAGATACAGGTATCCGGATCACAGAAAATAAATGCAATGTCGAACTGGTATGGAATGAATTCCTTTCCATTAGTATTTGATTTTCATAGTGTAAGGCTTGAAGAAGCAGACGAGATACCTGTATTATTTGGTGGGGACTTCAATGCTGTTCCTCCATCAGATGGTGGAGACAATCCAGCAACAGTCAGGCTGCTAAACAACGGATTTAAAGATGCTTACAGGAATATGTATCCTGATATAGAAGAGTACCCAGGTTACAGCCACAGGTCAGGCAGCAGGATAGACCAGCTATATTTCAAAGGAAAGGCTCTTAATAATACAGCTATTGAAGTAATATCAGACTGGCCCGGTGGTTTTCCTTCAGATCACTTCCTTATTTACTCGGAATTTGAACTTAAATAGAAAAAATACTCTAGAGCTAATTTCATTTACACTATAAGGACTAACTTTGAAGTATTAAAAAACTATGCTTATGAAAAGTCTGATTAACCAGGGATGGGGATGGGAGCTTCTAAAAGGGATTGTAG
Organism: Marinilabiliaceae bacterium; assembly: GCA_036350795.1. Taxonomy (GTDB): domain Bacteria; phylum Bacteroidota; class Bacteroidia; order Bacteroidales; family VadinHA17; genus JAUVKT01. The sequence continues at coordinate 134 of JAZBNV010000058.1, read as the reverse complement.
CTCTGGTCATTGCAATAATAATATTTCTTAATCCTGCCGAAGCAATAACTGCAATAGCCACCTACCTTGGTGCACTGGCAATTATTGCAGGGATAGTCCTAATAATCATGTCACTCACGCGTAAAACATCCTTC
>JAZBNV010000057.1:0-6049 GCA_036350795.1 Marinilabiliaceae bacterium | reverse complement strand
ATTCCGAACAGAGAAGTTAAGCCCGTTAGCGCCGATGGTACTGCGTACAGTGGGAGAGTAGGTCGCCGCCGACTTTATACAAAAAGCTCAACAGAAATGTTGGGCTTTTTTTGTTTAGACATTGCATCCCCTGCCTTCTCTTTTGGGGCAGGTAGCCATAGAGTATTCGCCATTGTCGAGGTAATTCTTTTCAATGCATTCCTCCGGATTGCAACAGGTGTTGCAGGTTCGTTTGAAAACAGAGAAATCGATCAGCTCCACACCCGTCGAAATAAATCCTTTCTTTGCAGTTTCACTCTTCATAAGGTCAGTGCTGAGGTATTTCTTATTGTCGTCAGAGAATACCGTTGCCACAACAGCTTCCGGACCAAGTTTATCCTGGGCAATAAGCGCCCCGATAAGATTGGCTCCCGAGGATATTCCAACTGCAAGACCAAGCTCCGAAGCAAGCTTCTGAGCCATAATAATGGAGTCTCCGTCATCAACAGATATTATGTCGTCAAGAAAATTTAAATTGACAATCGGCGGAATAAATTCGTCGGATATACCCTGTATCCTGTGCCTGCCAACTTTGCACCCTGTACTCATTGTTGGTGAGTTGGCGGGCTCAAGGGGGTAGATCCTGGCACCAGGGTTTTTCTCACGCAGGAATTTACCAACACCCATAACTGTTCCGCCGGTACCTACACCGGCGACAAAAGCATCAATAGCCCTGTTGCGAATCTTTAACTGCCAGTACAGCTCAGGCCCCGTAGTTAAATAATGGGTGTCGGTGTTATATTCGTTCGAAAACTGGTGCGGAAGAAATCCCCCGCTGGTCTCAGATGCCATCTTATCAGCCATCTCAATGCTGCCCAGAAAACCTCCCTGCTCTTTGGAAACCAGGTTAATGCTTGCCCCCAGGCTCCTGATAAGATTAATTCTTTCATTGCTCATCCAGTCGGGCATAAAGATTGTAACAGGATGTCCGAGCGCCCTTCCTACTGCAGCAAAAGCAATACCTGTATTACCACTCGTAGCCTCAAAAATAGGTTTGCCGGGTAAAAGTACCCCAAGTTCGTACGATCTTTTAATAATGTGAAAGGCAATCCTGTCTTTTATGCTGCCTGTCATATTATGATTCTCTGCCTTTGCGTATATAGTACGAAGCCTGCCTTTATACCTCAGGTTTATTGCCAGCAGGGGCGTATTGCCTATCAGGGCACTTACCTGTGAGACCCGCCGGTTAATTACTGTTTTCATAAATATTACTGTGTTGAACAACACAAAAATATTTATTAAACAGCAAAGAATGGTTCTAAATACTGATAGCAGGAAATAAAAAAAGAGGGTGAAATACCCTCCCTTTTATCTTATCTAAATAAAGTTCCTAGTAGAACTTATATCTCATGTCCTTGATTTCACCCCTGTTCTTAAGTGCTTCCATAGCCTCGTAAATAGCTCTTACCTGGAGGTTTGAAGTAAGTCGGGTCTTAAGCATTTCCTGATCCTGGGCCTGTGGATTTTCAGTAACAGTGTTTATCGCAATTACAAAAACACCGTTTTCTCCCCTGATCGGATGAGAGATACTGCCTTCCTGCATGCTTGCAGCACTTGCAATTACTTTTGGCTCAATGCCAGCCGATGGGATGGAAAAGGAAGTGAAGGTAATGCCTGTTGCTTCCCTGACCGTTAGGTTTAATTCAGATGCGATATCATCGATAGACTCTTTTCCTTCAAGAGTTTCAGCAATATCAGCGGCAATAAGGTCAGCCTTCTTCTCTTTCAGCAGGGTATACCTTATGTCACTTTTAACGTCATCAAGGTCTGCGTAACCCTCTTCCTTTGCCTCGGTACAGTAAGCCACAACAAATTTTGATCCCAGCTCAAATACAGCCTGTTCACTCCTGTCAAGTATAATGCTGTTTTCCTTACTCTCAAACAGCGACATAACCAGTACTCTCGGTGACTCAAGACCGGCAATTTCCTTATCTTCAGGGCCTATGTTTGTAGCTACCTTTTTATTCAGCCCTTCCTCTGTTATGGTATTATTGAATTTTTCATAAGTATTGTTCATACCTGCAAAGCGGCTGGCTTCTGAGTAAATTTTCTGGTAGGTTGCAGAACTGGGTTCAATCGACCTGTCAATAATACCTACATGGTATTTCCTGGAATTGCCCTTTTGACCGAGTATTTCGATAATATGAAAACCATAGGTTGTTTCGGCAATAATTATGTCTCCTTTACTGTTCTCGAAACATGCATTGTTGAAGGGGGTCATCATCTGCCCTTCAGCAAACCAGCCCAGATCACCTCCCAGCTGTGAGGATCCCTGGTCTTCAGAATTAATCATTGCCAGTACTTCAAAATCAGAACCGCTTTCAATAAGCTGTTTAAGCGAGTCAGCCTGCAGCCTGGCTGCATCCCTGGTTCCATACCTGTTTGATGTTAATAATATATGTCGTGCATGAACTGAGTCAGGCCTGGTTTCAATATCAAGGATTCTGGCAATCTTGTAGGTATTGTCTTCAACATAGGGTCCGAAAACATCCTCAGTGTTCCCGGCAGCCACAAAGTCTTTTATTGACTCAGGGTATTCTTCCAGTGTTTTAAAATGTTCAAAATGCCTTGTGTCTGCAGAAAGATTGATCATCTGTACAGGATCATCCGTGGTCTTGAATTCTTCGATAAAGTCTGTAATCCTTTTCTTGGTATCGCTTATATCTTCTTCCGATGCAATAACCTCGAACTCAACATATTCCATGCTTCTGGAAGCTTCCTGCCTATATGCTTCCTTATTCTCGTTGTAATACTTCTGAATATCTGCCTCACTTACATTTACAGCTGTATCAGGAAGAGAGCTATAAGGTTTCATTATAAAACTGAAATCAACAGAGCTTGCATTTAGCGCACTTTCATACTCGAGCTGTTTGCCGGTAACATAAAGTGATTTTGAAATAAGGGTATTGAGTTTTGTTTTTGATTTTGAAGACACGATTTCATCCTCGAAGTATAACCAGTAAGCCTTGGTCTGAGGATCATATTCGGTAGCTTTTAAAAAGTTAAGCATAAAGCTTTTATCCAGGACACCGGTTTCAGGGTTTGCAAATAATTGCTGTACAATAGGGTGAGGATCATCTCCCAGCACCATGGCATCAACCTCATCTGTGCTGACTCCGATTCCGAGCTTTTGCATCTCCTCGCCAAGCATCTCCTCTTCAATCATTTGCACCCATATCTGCTCGCGCATCTGCTCGGACAGAGCTTCTGTTATAGTCTGGGTTCCGGACAATTTATATATCTCGGCAAGATTTTGTATCCTGGCATCAAATTCCTGGTAAGAAATGCTTTTCCCGTCAATCCGGGCAATTTCATAATACTGTTTCGCCTTCCTGTTCTGGCCTCCGCCACTTCCAAGTGAATCAGAAAGTACAAAAACAATAATTGTTACCCCAATTATCACAGCCAGTAGTGCACCGGCCCTGTCACGCATTGTTTGTAATACAGACATCTGTCTTCGCTTTAAGTTATATTATAATTTTTCAGGCGACAAATATAGTGAAAAAAAGGTTGAAAAAGTTTATAAAGTTGAAAGAGTTGAAAGAGTTGAAGAAGGGTGAAAAAGTTTATAAAGTTTATAAGGTTTATAAAGTTGAAAAAGTTGAAAGAGCTGATAAAGTTTGAAAAGTATAATAAATCTGATAATACATGTAAAAAACAGGGGGTGTGTTTAAAAATAGTTGATAATAATTTGAATTAACCCTGTTTGAAATAGGGGTAAATAAGAAAATATAGATATTTTTGTTCAAAAATATAAAAATTATGGCAGAATTAAGATTCAGTGCACTCAGGGAGGTTTTATCAAGAAAACCTGTCGAGGTAAATTTCCCCGAAGGGAAAATATCGGAATACTTTGGTGAGAATGTTTTTGACCTGGAAAAGATGGAAAGCTATTTGCCAAGGGAAACCTATAATGCTGTTAAAATGGCAATTGTAAAGGGGAATCCTATAAGCAGGGAGGTTGCCGACCGGGTTGCAACAGGAATGAAGTCATGGGCTTCAGGCAGGGGTGTTACTCATTATACGCACTGGTTTCATCCTCTTACAGACTCAACGGCAGAGAAGCATGATGCCTTTATTGAAAGGAATGATTTCGGAGGATTGGTTGAGTCCTTTTCAGGGGAGTTACTCGTGCAGCAGGAGCCGGATGCATCGAGCTTTCCGAGCGGGGGGATAAGAAATACATTTGAGGCAAGAGGATATACAGCATGGGATGTTTCATCTCCGGCATTTATAATTGGCACCACGCTGTGTATACCTACGGTTTTTGTTTCATATACAGGGGAGGCACTTGATTATAAGACCCCGCTTTTAAAAGCCCTGACGGCTATAGATAAGGCTGCAGTGGATGTCTGTCATTACTTTGATAAGAGTGTTGAGAAAGTAATAGCTACCCTTGGGTGGGAGCAGGAATATTTTCTTATTGATGAAGCCCTGTACTTTGCTAGACCCGACCTGGTGCTTGCCGACCGTACTTTGATGGGGCACCAGTCGTCGAAGGACCAGCAACTGGCCGATCATTATTTCAGTTCAATTCCTGAGCGCGCAATGGCTTTTATGGAGGAGTTTGAGATAGAGGCCTACAGGCTTGGAATACCTGTTAAAACCAGGCATAATGAAGTTGCACCCAACCAGTTCGAATGTGCTCCTATTTATGAAGAAGCAAACCTGGCGGTTGATCATAACCAGCTTATTATGGACATTATGAAAAGGGTGGCACGTAAACACAAATTCAGGGTCTTGCTTCATGAAAAGCCTTTTGCAGGTGTAAACGGTTCGGGCAAACATAATAACTGGTCGCTGGCAACAAATACGGGTGTAAACCTGCTGTCGCCGGGAAAAAACCCGAAGAGCAACCTTCAGTTCCTTACCTTCCTGGTTAACGTAATAAAGGCAGTTCATGATAACCAGGATCTGCTGCGTGCAAGTGTTCTTACTGAAGGTAATTCATACCGACTGGGAGCAAACGAGGCACCCCCTGCAATAATTTCGGTATTTCTTGGTACCTACCTGAGTAACATGCTTGATGATATTGCAGAAAAGGTGACGGGCAAAAAGATGACCCCGACCGAAAAAACAGAACTTAAGCTTGGTATAGGAAAAATTCCTGAAATATTACTCGATAACACAGACCGAAACAGGACTTCTCCATTTGCATTTACCGGTAACAGGTTCGAATTCAGGGCCGTTGGATCATCTGCCAGTTGTGCACCTCCCATGATAACCTTGAATGCTGCAGTTGCCGACCGGCTCAGAAAATTCAAAATAGAAGTAGATGAACTGATCAGGAAGGGAGTAAAGAAGGATGAGGCAATATTCAAGGTTCTTAAGGATTATATTGTTGCGTCAACACCTATCAGGTTCGAGGGAGATGGTTATTCGGAAGAATGGGAGATTGAAGCAGGAAAGAGGGGGCTTTCAAATATTAAGAGCGTTCCTACCTCTCTTGGAGAGTACCTTAGCAGTAATGCCAGGAGCATACTGATTGATGGCGGGATATTTTCAGAGAAGGAACTGGAAGGAAGAGTTGAAGTAGAATACGAAAAGTTTGTAAAAAAGGTACAGATTGAGGCAAGGGTGCTTGGAGACCTGGCTATAAACCACATTGTACCTACGGCAATACAATATATGACAACACTTCTTGATAATGTAAAAGCTCTTAAAGGAGTATTTAACGAGATTGAGTTTGAGAGGCTGGCCGGAGACAGAAAAGAAATAATAGTATCAATCTCAGACCAGATAAGTATGATAAAGAGACTTGTTAACCAGATGATTGAAGAGCGAAAGAAAGCTAACATAATTGCCTCCGGAAAAGACAGGGCCTTTGCATACGAGAATAATGTGAAGCCCTTCCTGGCAAAAATAAGATATCATATTGATAAACTGGAGCTGACCGTTGATAACGAAATATGGCCTCTGCCCAAGTACAGGGAGCTTCTGTTTACAAGGTAATAAAAGCACCGGATGGTGTGAGGTTATACCTCACGCCAGAAAAAAAAAAGCACCGGAT
>JAZBNV010000056.1:0-63843 GCA_036350795.1 Marinilabiliaceae bacterium | reverse complement strand
GATGGTATAAAGAGTTTAATACCTACATGGCAGAAAGAATCATAGAAAACCTGAATAAAACCGTCTATCCTGGAATTGAAGAAAAGATACTATTTAAGTTCACCGCCAGTCCCCTTTCAATAGAAAAACTGGTAAGAAGCTCCGAGGGTGCCATTGTAGGATGGTCGTTTGAAAAGCCTGTTCCCGTTGAGGGAGGCATGCTTAATATGAAGGATTCTGTAAAAACAACTATTCCCGATGTCTACAAAGTAGGACAATGGTCTGTTAGTCCGGCCGGATTGCCCACCTGCATCTTAACGGCCAAACTTGCCTCCGACTTAATTGTTAAGGAAGATAGGTGATTAGCAAATGGGTTAGTTTCGTCGGATCCTTGCCTCCCGGCGGGTTGCTTTCAACAGTCAGAAGCCACATGTGGAAGGAATTGCCTCCTTGCAGTCGGCGGATCCTGCCCTTCGGGGAGGTGCTTACAAGCTGAAACAGCCACGGAGTGGCTTTTTGCTTTTCTGTGAATTATTTAAAGAGTAAACTCTCCGCTATTCACAGAAAAGCAAAACAGGCAGTGAATATTCACTGCCTGTTTCAGCTTGAGCGGGAAACGGAACTCGAATCCGCGACCCCGACCTTGGCAAGGTCGTGCTCTACCAACTGAGCTATTCCCGCTTTTAGTGCTTGCAAAAATAGTACTTTTTTAAACACTTCAAAAAAAAAATTATTCTTTAATTTTCATCATTCACCGAAGAGATAAATCCTCCTGTTATCCTTGAAAGAGCTGCCTGTGATGAAATCAGGTTATAAATGGCCTGGACTTCCTGGTAGGCTGCATTAAGATAAATTAATTGTATATCGCGGTAATTAAATGAATTAATAACCCCCGACCTGTACTTTTCGTCTGCAATCTGCAGGTTAAGCTCGGCCGCCTCAACATTCTCGCCTGCGATTGCCAGGAGTTCTTTCCTTACATTGTAGAGATCATATATACTTAGCAGCTGGTTATTAAGACTCCTGCTAAGCTCTTCTTTCTCAAGTCCTGCAATATCCTCCTCAATCCCTGCTATTTCAAGTGATCGTCTCCTCTGCCCGGCTTTATAGATATCGTACGAAAGAGTGGCATTTGCATATGCAGAAAAAGAACTCCCCTGCATGTTTGACGGCCTGAAAGTATTTGAGTTATCCACACCTGCCGACAACCTGAGAGATGGAAAGTAATCGCTCTGGGATAGTTCGGTATTATTCCTGGCCAGAAGGATATTAATATACTGGTTTAAAAGGCTTACATTTCCCGACATCATCTTATCAAGCAGGTCAGAAAGAACATAGTCGGTGGTATCAGCTTTAAAAGGCTCAATAAACTGCCATGTTTCATGGCTCTCCAGACCCATAAGGAAGTCGAGGTACCTCACCGAGTTCCTGCAGGTAACTTCCTGGCTGAGATATGCTGCCTTATCACTCAGGTAATTATTCTTTGCCGTAAGTACATTAAAGGTAACAGAGTTACCAAATTCCCTTCTGGCCTCCTCGTAGTTGTACCTGTCTTCTGATAGCTTCATTACTTTCTCCAGGATGGATAACCTTTCCTGGTTCAGAAGAACCTGGTAATAGGCAAGGATAACATCTTCTATTGTATTTTCCACAACAATATCTGCCCTTCCTGCAGCAAGATTCTCAAGCTGTCCGAGTTTATCCTTTGTCAGGTTTACCCTGAAGCCGTCGAAGATAGTCCATGTTAATCCCAGTCCGGCATTCAGCCTGCCGGAAAAGTTATTATCATCAAGGTCCTGGCTGTTCAGGGAAGATACATCAAAGCCAACAACAGGATAGCGGCCTGCGTTACCCCAATCGTTATTAATACCTGCTATCCTGGTATCTGCCCTGCTTATAAGTATCCCGTAGTTGTTCTCAAGTGCCCTGCTCAAAGCATCGGAAAGTGAAAGTGAATTATCCTGTGCAGGGACTATGACTCCAAGGATAAAAAAGATTATTGATATAAATAGCTTTCTCATATTACATGGAATTATTATCTGTGGCCACAAGATCACTGTCACCGTTTTGTTCAAATTCGAGTCGCCTTTTACGCTGCAGAAGAGCTGATTCAACCTCTTCTCTTTCTGGCTTGACCCCGGTCCATAATTGCTTCAGCAATACTTTTATATCGCTGATAAGCATAATCAGAACGGGGAAAAATATCAGTATAAATACTGTTCCGATAGCAACACCATAGGCCAGGCTGATAGCCATGGGAACTAAAAACTGTGCCTGCATGCTGTTTTCAAGAATCATAGGGAAAAGTCCGACTGTGGTTGTGATTGTTGTAAGCAATATTGGTCGCAGCCTTGACTTTCCTGCCCCTACTACAGCATCCTTCACTTTTTCTCCATCCAGCAGCAATCCATCATATTTTGCAAGAAACACGATAGCATCATTTATTATAACTCCCGTAAGTGCGATAATACCCCAGAGGCTCATAATAGACAAAGGCTGTCCGTGTATACCATGCCCCCAGAAAACACCCAGCATCGAGAGCGGGATCATAAAGATTATTATAGCAACCTTTGGCAGGCTCCTGAAATGAATCAGCATCAAAAAGATTATTACAAGGAAGGCCATGCCAAAGTAGTAGGTAGCCTTGCCTATGGCCTCGTTACTGCTTTTGCGCTGACCCTGGAACATATACCTTACACCCGTATACTGTGCCAGCAGATCAGGCAGTATTTCTGTCTCAATCTGATCCAGTATCTCCGGAACGGGGGCGTAGGGATCGACCGTTTCGGCTTCAACCCTTATCTCCCTTGAACCGTTAAAGCGACTAATTGAAACCGGTCCCCTCTCAAGATGATAATCTGCAAGCTCAATAAGAGGAATCTCACCGGAGGAAGTTTTAATCTTCATATTCTCCATCTGACCCAGCGTGAGTCTGTCTGATTTGGGATACCTTACCCAGATACGCAATTCATCACGGCCTTCCTGCAAGCGCTGTGCCTGTCCACCATAAAATCCCTGCCTTACCTGCTGCGCTATTGCTGTTTCATTTAGTCCCAGGTAATATGCCTTTGGCTTAAGATCAAGCCTTACCTCCTGCTTTCCGAGGGCTATATTCTCGTTTATATCTTTCAATTGCGGAAGCTCCTCAAGTCTTTCCATAAGATAGTCTTTTGCCTGTTCGAGCTCACCCAGGTTCTTGGACATCAGTCCGACAGAAATAGGTGCCCCCCACCTGTTACGACCTCCAACAGTATACTTCCTGGCCTCGGGGATGGGTCCAACCTTCATCCTGACACGATTTGAAATCTCAAAACCGGTAATATCCAGGCCTTCCAGGTTCCTGGGATATATGTCTATGCTTCCTGAATGGGATCCGGATTCCTGGATGCTTCTTGCCGATCCGATATTTTTATTTACTGTTTCGATAAGATCAGATTCGAGACCCAGTTCTTCGGTCATCTCTTCGTTTACCTCCCATACCGCCTTCTCAATTCTGTCTAGCACTTTTCTTGTCTGCTCCACTCCATCACCGGGGGTAAAGGCAACATTCACAGAAAAATTATCAAAATCGACTGTCGGGAAAAAGGTATTCTTGATATGCCCTCCGGCAAACAAACCTGCCGTAACAAGGAATAATGCGATTGGAATGCCTATAACTGCGTGCCTCCATTTAATTAACCATAGCAATGCATAGTGATATATGTCGTCCCTCAGCCATTCCAGGAATCTCTCAAAGTATTTTTTTATTCCCCTCCTCTTACGTGGTTCGGCAAATCTTTTCAGCACCTCCTTTTTGCCTATATGCGCAGGCAGAATAAAAAATGCCTCAATAAGTGAAAAAGCCAGGACCAGGATTACCACAATACTGAGCTGGGTCATCATCTCCATATTCGTTCCTTTCAGGAAAAGAAGGGGAGTAAAGGCAACTATCGTGGTTGTAACCGATGTTAAAACAGCAGGAGCAACTTCCATTGTACCCTTTACGGCAGCTTTCATAGGCGAGAGTCCCTTTTCAAAGCGCGAATATATATTCTCGGCTATCACTATACCATCATCAACCAGTATCCCGATAACAAGCAGCATGCCCATCAGTGACATCATATTAATTGTTACACCAATTAAGTTTGCCACTATAAACATCCCCAGGAAACTGAAGGGAATTCCAAATGAAACCCAGGCAGATACTTTCCAGTTTAAGAACAGGGTTAGTGATATAATAACAAGTAGCAAACCGAGTAAACCATTGCTGGTAAGCAGTTCAAGCCTGCTTTTAAGTATATCAAAAAATGACCTGGAAACTATAAGCTCAACTCCCAGGTCGCGGGCATTAAACTCTTCAATATATTCCAGGGCATATTCTGTAATCTCCTGGAGATCTTCCTCGGGAAGCTTTTCAATTCTGATTGATGCTGCCTTACGTCCATTTATGTACGATTCGTTGGGCGTATCGGCAAATTTCTTTTTTACCTCTCCAACATCCTTAATCCTGAGGAAACTGCCATCTGGCTTTGCACCGATAATTATATTTGATAACTTATCGGTGCTGGTGCTCCGCGACCTGAGCCTGATAAGCAATTCCTCTTCTTCTGATTTTATTTCACCACCCGAAACATCCTGGTTATTGCTTTGTATAGCACGTATAATCTGGTCGAATGAGAGATTATAACGCAGTAATTCATCCTCACTTATCTCAACAGATATCTCGGGTTGAGGAAAGCCGGAAAGGCTTACCTGGCTCATAACACCGGAATTGAGAAAATCTTCCTCAACCAGCTGTGCGTAACTCTTAAGCGCCATCAGGCTTATCTCGTGACCCTCTGACGCGGCAAGAGTCATAAACATTGCGAATGCCCTGGATCTTTGTTTTGATACTATTGGCCTTTCGGCAGCTGACGGAAGGGATGAAATACCATCCACTGCATTCTTTACCTCAAAAAGTACCTCGTCAATAGGATACTCCCCCGTTGTCTCAACAGATACTGTTGATCTGTTCTCAACAGAAGTGGAGGTAATCTCCTTTACCCCGATAAGTCCCCTGACTGCCTCTTCAATCCTTGAGGTTACACCCTCCTCCATCTCAACAGGAGATGCACCCGGATAAAAGACTGATATCGTTATTATCCTGCTCTCCGTTTCGGGAAAGAAGGACTTATTCATCTGATTATAACTGAATACCCCGACCAGGATTACAACAACAATAATAATATTGGCATACATCGGGTACTCAACAAATCTCTCTATTATTTTTCTCATAGCTTTCTAACTCTTTCTTGATTAATGAGTACTATGATCAGTTTCCTGGTGAAGCTTTAGCTGCACCCTGCTTTGACCTGTCACCCTGCTGCCTGCCAGCATTATCTCCAGGCAAGTCAGTTGTAACCTGGATTCCTTCCTGGACATTAATAAGAGCCTGGGTAACAACAATATCCTCTTCATTTAAGCCCCTGAAAATCAATGTCTTCTCGTTAGTCTTTACAACTTCAATCACTCTCTTCTCAAGTCTGCCGTCAACAACCACAAATACCTCATCGTTATTAAAAACAGAATTCCTCGGGATCTCCATTACACCTTCTTCAGGATGGCCGGGAAACCTGGCTGTAAGCCACTCACCGTTCATAAGTTCCTGTCCGGGCAGGCTTCTGAGACTAATAAAAACGGCCTGGCTCTGGGTTTCTTCATCTACAAACATCCCTTTTCTTACAACTGTTCCTGTCCATTCTGCCTCCTGTCCCTTTCTGAAAACCTTTACCCTGTCACCCACCTTAATCCACAGTGCATCATCTTTTTTTACAGGCACTTCCTGCTCAAGAAGGTCAGTCTGTATTGCATGTGCAACTCTGCCTCCGGCATTTGTATAAGCTCCTGCTTCAAGATATACCTCCGAGAAGGTACCATTAAATGGTGCATAAACATTATGTCTCTCAAGTTTAAGCTCGTCTCTGAGGATACTGTAATACTCACTCAGAACACCCCTGCTACTAAGAAATACCTTAAGCTTCTCATCTCTTACATCAGGCATCTCAGGAAGTTCATCTTTTATATCGATGGAATTAAAAAACTCTGTAAAATCTGCAATATGCTCAGGAAAATCAATGTTAATATCAGGCAGCATGCTGGCAATAGAATTCATAAACTGGCTCTTTCTGCCCTGGAGGTCAAGAAGTGCCTCATCCCTGTAAATAGTAAAAAGGAGATCTCCCTTTCTGAACTCCTCTCCTTTTTTGAGCACAACATCTCCCCTTATTATCTTTCCTGTTGCTTCAGCAATTATATCAATTGAACTCAGAGCATTCACTCTTCCTGCTGCTTCAACAGGCGAGGTAATAACTCCGTATTTAACTTTCTCAGTCTTTACATACCTTTTTATATCAGCCTGCATTCTTACCGGGGGCTCTTCCTTTAATGAAATAAGGTATTTCATTAAACCAAATGAGAGGCCGACAATAAAGATAAATGCGGCGACAATAATTATTCTTCTGTCAATCTTTTTCATTACTTATTAATGTTTATCATACTTCTAAGACTCTATGCAGGGAGCATTTATTCCAACACCCTGTAGAAAGTTCTACTTCTCTAACACAAATTTTTTATGAGGGTTCATATTTTTGGAATATTTAACATCCCGGCCCTGTTATATTAGCTTTTAAAATAGTATATCTTTACCCTAAATTATAACTGAAAACAGCTATGGGTGATATTAAAAAAGGTTTTGGAACAGCCCCGGTATTTTTTACAGCAATCTCCACAATTCTTGGAGCAATACTATTCCTCAGGTTCGGCTATGCAGTAGGTACACTTGGCTTCTGGGGCGTATTACTTATTATAGCCCTGGGCCACATGGTAACTATTCCTACAGCACTTGCAATTTCAGAGCTGGCAACCAACAAGCGTGTTGAAGGAGGTGGTGAATATTTTATTATCTCAAGATCGTTTGGTCTTAATATAGGAGCAACAATAGGCATAGCACTTTTTATGTCGCAGGCCATTAGCGTTGCCTTTTATGTAATAGCCTTTACCGAAGCTTTTGAATTCCTGTTCAATTATATTCTGGATAAGTTTGAGGTGCTTTTACCCCGCCAGGTTATAAGCGTTCCTGCCATGCTCGGACTTGCATTCCTGATTCTTAAAAAAGGAGCAAACCTGGGTGTTAAGGCCCTCTACTTCGTAGTGGCTATACTGGCAATATCCCTCACACTCTTTTTTATGGGTTCGACCGAGCATGCAAGTACTTCTGGCTTTAACCTGGAATCTGCAGTGTTAAGAAACAAGGATAGTTTTTTTGTAGTTTTTGCTATAGTATTTCCGGCCTTCACGGGTATGACGGCAGGTGTAGGCCTCTCGGGAGACCTGAAGAACCCTGCCCGGTCAATTCCACTTGGAACAACCATAGCTACATTGGCCGGAATGATAATTTATGTTTTTGTAGTATACAAGCTTGCCCTGTCTGCCAGTCCGGAAGATCTGACCAACAATCAGCTGATAATGGCTAAAATAGCACTGGGGGGTGCCCTGGTTGTACCTCTTGGACTTGCAGCATCAACAATTTCATCTGCACTTGGTTCAGTAATGGTAGCCCCAAGAACCCTACAGGCGCTGGCACTTGACAGTTCGTTCCCTTCTAAAAAACTTAACAGCTGGTTATCAAAAGGCAGGAAGACTGACGGAGAACCCGTAAACGCCTCTCTTGTAACAGTTATCATTGCCCTGGTATTTGTTGCAATGGGTAATGTTAATGCAGTTGCCGAAGTTATATCAATGTTTTTTATGGTTACCTATGGTTCATTGTGTCTGATTTCCTTCCTTAATCATTTCGGATCAAGCCCATCATACCGGCCCTCATTTAAAAGCAGGTGGTACCTTTCCCTGGCAGGCTTTATTATCTCGGTATGGGTAATGTTTAAGATAAACACAGCTTATGCCTTTGCAGCCGTAGCACTTATGATCCTGATTTATATCTTTATAAATTATTATCACCGCGACAGGCAGGGACTTGAGTCAATTTTTGCGAATGCCATATTCCAGCTTAACCGCAACCTCCAGGTTTACCTGCAGAAGTCAAGGGGAAAGAAAAAGCAACGCGAATGGAGGCCCAGTGCAATCTGTATATCAAAAAATTCGCTTGAACGGGATACAGCCTTTAATCTGCTGAACTGGATATCATATAAATACGGCTTCGGTACCTATCTCCATAGAATCGAAGGTTATTATTCAAGAAGTACGCACCAGCAGGCACAGGAAGAATTACAGAAATTAATAAGTACCTATGAAGAAACAGAAAACCATGTTTATGTGGATACTATTATTTCACCTTCATATACATCTGCTATTGCACAGGCAATACAGGTACCAGGGATATCGGGGATGGAGAATAATATGGTAATATTCGAATATGAAAGAAACAACCTGGAGGATCTGAAGGATATAATCGACAATTATTCTCTTATCAATGCAGGCAATTTTGATGTGTGTATTGTTTCTTCCTCAGATAAAGCCCCAGTTTATAAGAATGGCATACACGTATGGATAAAATCGTCGGATGCGACCAATGCCAACCTGATGATTATGCTCAGTTTTATTATTTCAGGACACCCCGACTGGAAAAAATCGAAGATTAAAATCTACGAGGTATGCAAAGCAGAGCAATATGATGAAATTGTACAAATAAAGAAAAACCTGGTCAGGGAAGGGCGCTTACCTATTACCGAAAAGAATATTGAGATAATTATTGAGGAAGAAGGAGTATCGACAAAAGAGCTTGTAAGGGAAAAATCGAAAGATGCAGCCCTTACACTTATGGGTTTCAGGGGAGAAAGCATTAAACGTGGTGAAGATCTTGTCTTTTCAGGTTATGATGATATGGGCACCATCCTCTTTGTGAACTCGCATGATACACTCGAAATAGACTGAGAGGATCGGTAAAGAAGGAAATATGCTTACTTTCTGATTAGCTTCTGGATGTTGTAAAGCTTGTTCAGTGCTTCCACCGGGGTAAGGTTATTTACATCGAGGTCTAAGATTTCATCGCGTATCTGCTTAAGCACCGGATCGTCGAGCTGGAAGAAACTCAATTGCATTCCCTCCCTGCCCGAAGCTAATTCTGTGACAGGTTTTCTAAGCCCGACATTTCCATCCTCACCTTCCATCTCCTTTAATACCTCGTTGGCCCTGTTTACAATGCTGGCAGGCATACCTGCCATTCGTGCCACATGTATACCAAAGCTATGTTCACTTCCTCCCTTCTTAAGCTTACGAAGGAATATTACCCTGTTGTCAAGTTCTTTAATTGAAACATTGAAATTTCGCACCCTTCCAAAGGAATTTTCCATCTCGTTCAGTTCGTGGTAATGAGTTGCAAACAGGGTTTTGGCTCTCAGTTTATGCTCATGCAGGTATTCAACCATTGCCCAGGCGATTGATATACCATCATAGGTGCTGGTGCCCCTGCCTATCTCATCGAGTAAAACCAGGCTCCTGTCAGACAGATTATTAAGTATGCTGGCTGTTTCATTCATTTCAACCATAAAGGTAGACTCTCCAAGGCTGATATTGTCTGAAGCACCTACCCTGGTAAATATTTTATCCACAAGCCCTATCTCAGCTGATGATGCCGGCACAAAGCACCCGGCCTGGGCCATAAGCACTATAAGAGCAGTCTGCCTAAGCAGTGCTGATTTACCCGACATATTGGGGCCGGTAAGTATTATTATCTGCTGTTCATCATTATCAAGAAAAACATCATTGGGAATATAGTCCTCTTCGGGCGGCATTTGCTGTTCAATAACCGGATGCCTGCCATCCTTTATATCAATTACTTTCGAATCATTAATACCGGGATAAGTATAAGAGTTGTCAACTGAAACTTTTGCAAAAGAGTATAAACAATCGAGCTTTGCAATTTCAAGTGCATTCAGCTGAATGGGTCTGATATAATCCACCAGGAAGCTTACTAGCTTTGCGAATATGTCCTGCTCCAGTGCAAGGATCTTTTCTTCAGCACCAAGTATCTTATTTTCATACTCTTTTAGTTCCCCGGTAATGTATCTTTCTGCACTTACAAGGGTCTGTTTTCTTATCCACTCGCCGGGTACCTTATCCTTATGGGTATTCCTGACTTCAATATAATATCCAAACACATTATTAAAGGCTACCTTCAGACTGGGAATACCTGTTCTCTCACTCTCCCTGGCCTGGAGCTCAAGCAGGTAATTTTTACCTGAGCTCTGTATGGCCCTGAGCTCATCAAGTTCTTCAGAGACCCCTGGTCTGATTACATGACCCCTGTTAATTAAAAGGGGTGGATCATTATTCAATTCCCTTTCTATTTTATCGCTTACGGAAGCACAGGGGTCCATCAGTTTACCGGCCTGCACAATAGGCTCATTACCAGTATTAAGGCAGGATTCCCTTATTGGCCCCAGAGCCTGAAGGGCTCTTTTAAGCTGTACAACTTCACGCGGATTTATCCTGGCTGTTGCAATCTTTGAACTGAGTCGTTCGAGGTCGCCAATTATGCCTATCCCTGAAGCCAGTCCATCGCGAAAATCATTGTTTTCCACCAGGTAGGCAACTGCATCAAGCCTTGATTTTATCCTGGAGGCATCCTTGAGTGGCAGCGAGATCCACTTTTTAAGCATTCTGCCGCCCATTGGCCCTACAGTCCGGTCAAGCACATCTATCAATGTATGGGCTCCCTCGTAGGGCGAGCTGAATAGTTCAAGGTTACGTACCGTAAACTTATCGAGCCATACATAATCTCCGGCTTCAATCCGTGATAATTTAGTAATATGCTTAAGCCTTTCGTGCTGCGTTAGGTCAAGGTAGTGCAGAATTGAACCGGCTGCAATAACACCCAGTTCCATCCCCTGGATACCAAATCCCTTAAGCGAGGTGGTCCCGAAGTGTTTCAACAGCCTGTCGCTGGCAGCCTCCGATGTAAAGATCCAGTCGTCGAGTTTAAAAGTGTAGAACCTGGAGCCAAAAGCCTCCCTGTATAAATCTGTTTTTCCTTTTTCGAACAATACTTCTTTAGGCGTAAGATTATTCAGAAGCTGATCAATATAATTTACCGGCCCTTCCGCAACCAGGAATTCGCCGGTTGATATATCCAGGAAGGATACCCCTGCTGCTGTTTTTTGCAGGTGCACAGCAGCAAGAAAATTATTCTCCTTATGCTCCAGTACATTATCATCTAGCGAGACTCCAGGTGTGACAAGCTCGGTAATCCCCCTCTTTACAATTTTCTTTGTTTTTTTGGGATCCTCAAGTTGCTCGCAAATTGCCACCCTCTGTCCTGCCCTTACCAGCCTGGGAAGATAAGTATCCAGGGCATGGTAAGGAAATCCTGCCAGCTCAACATATGAAGCTGCGCCATTGGCCCTGCGGGTGAGGGTAATCCCCAGAATGCCGGATGCCCTGATTGCATCCTCGCCAAAGGTCTCGTAGAAGTCGCCAACCCTGAAAAGTAATATAGCATCAGGGTGTTTGGCCTTTATACTGGTATACTGCCTCATCAAAGGCGTATCCGCATATTTCCCTGTTTCTGCCATATTGCTTTATTATTTACCGGCACTCTCCGGCTCCTGTTTTAGTAGAACTACAAAGATACAATGTACCTTGTTTTAAATAAAATTCTTTTATCGATTGTTGAAATTTCATATTTACTATCTTTAACATGCACATTTCAAGAAAGAGAAAGAATTTGCTGGTATTATATGATAAAGTAATTTATCTGACAGAAATAAATCTGCTAATTAACAGTGGTATAAACTAAAACTAAAACTAAATCCTATGAAAAAAATCCTGATTGCCGCAATATTGTTAACTGCAGGAGCGATGGCTGTGCATGCACAATATGCAAAAGGTGCTGTTATGCTTGGAGTATCATCTTCACTAAATCTTGTCAGTTCCGGTAGCGGACCAGGTGGCCAGATAATGACACTTGGATTTTCAAATATCAGCCACACAGAAGGGTTTGACGGTAACGATTTTACAAATGAATCAAAAGCAAGTCATATTAATTTTACACCCAGGGGCGGATATTTTATTATTGACAATCTTGCAGCCGGTGCCGGAATAAACTTTGGAAGATCGGCCTTAACAGAAGATGTTGACGGAGAATATACAGAGACACAGACCTTGGTGGCATTTGAACCCTTTGTAAGATATTACTATCCCCTGTCATCAATAGCTCCATTTTGCGAGATAAAGGGAGCTCTGGGATCGATTAATGACAAGATAGAATCTGATGGTTCTGATCCATTCGAAAATAAGCACAGGCTTAGCTCCTTTGGTGTCGGAGTCGGAGCTTCTATCCCTGTTGGTATGAATGCTTCATTTGATGTAATCGCAGGCTATAACCTGATAAATACGAAATACGAAGAAGACCTCTACAAAGTAACAAACAAAATAGGAACCATTGGTATTGAATTTGGTTTCAGAGTCTTTATCGGGGGGTATGGCTCGAGTGCGGATGCATCTTATTAACAAAATATATTGATTACAAAATAATCAGAAAAACAAACATCAATCATTGATCAACAATTTAGGATTGCATATATTGAGTTTTATTTTTGATCCCCTTTTATAGCTCTGTTCAATGCAAAAAATATTGGTACTTGGAGCAGGTATGGTTGCCAAACCACTCGTTGAATACCTGTTAGATGCAGGATACAGGATAACTGTCGCCAGCAATACCCCGGATAATGCAACGAGGATGATTGCCGGAAAACCCGGAGGAAAATCGCTTTACTGGGAAGCAGATGATGAATTTGCACTGGTTTCGATGATCAGGGAATCCGACCTGGTAATAAGTCTTCTTCCATACAGGTTCCACACCCTGGTAGCGAAAGCATGTATTGCCGAAAAAAAGAATATGGTAACCACCTCTTATGTTAAAGAGGAAATGAAGGCACTTAATACCAGAGCCATGGAGGCTGGTATTATACTTTTAAATGAGATAGGTCTCGATCCGGGCATTGACCATATGTCGGCCATGAGAATTATAGATAAAATTCACGCCAATAATGGAAAGGTAGAAGCTTTCTATTCAATCTGCGGAGCACTTCCGGCTCCTGAGTCTGCAGATAATCCGTTTAAATACAAGTTTTCATGGAGCCCCAAAGGGGTGATCCTTGCAAGTAAGAACAATGCTGAATACCTGAAAAACGGTAAAATAATCCATATCGAGTCAGAGAATCTTTTCAAGCACAGGTTCACTCATAATATCCCCGGCCTGGGAGAGCTTGAAGTATATCCTAACCGCGACTCGATTTCCTATATTGATATCTATGGTATACCCGAAGCAAGAACTATGCTGAGAGGAACATTCAGGTACAGGGGATGGTGCGAGATTCTTGACTCCATGAGAGAGCTCAGGTTGCTGAGTGAAGTACCTGCGGATTATAGCGGATACAGCTTCAGGGATTTTCTGGGCAGTCGTTTGCCGGAAGGAGACACTGGGCTTAAGCAAAGACTGGCAGCTTTCCTGAATAGCAGGGCTGACTCAATGGCTGTTAAGGCCTATGAATGGCTGGGCCTTCTGAGCGATAAAGACATGGGGTACAAAACAATCAGTCCCTTTGAAATTATTTATAATCTTATGCTGGCAAAGATGATGATTGGAGATGATGACAGGGATATGATAGTACTAAAGCATCTCTTCCTGGCTTCATATCCCGGCGGGCGAAGGGAAGTGATTACTTCACAAATGATAGATTTTGGGTCGCCCGCAACAAACACTTCAATCGCAAGAACAGTAGGACTACCGGCAGCTATTGCTGCCGATATGATACTTAAGGGTGAGATTAATATAAGTGGGGTTTATATTCCTGTAAAACCTGAGATCTATAACCCGGTACTGAACCGTCTAGAACAGATTGGTATCTCGATGCAGGAAAGTTTTGGCCTTCCTGAATCAGAATTTATCAACTAGTCAGAAATCGAGATAAAAGTCCCTGGTAAGAGTAATATACCCGAGCGAGTATTTATGACGCATTCCTGTTTCGATAACAAGGATGCCCTTCTCCAGTTTCTCCTTGCGTGCTGAAAATTCCATTAGCATCCTGCTTACCGGCCTGTCGGGAAGGGATTTTATGCTCAGTATTCTATTGCAGTAGAGACTGTAACTGCTGGCCTCTGCAATAAAGAGATTGGCTTCAGCATAAGGCAAAATAATTGAAAACCTGCCTTCATTATCCAGAAGACCGGCAATCTTCTCCAGCAGGTCATCAGAAGAAAGTGCATGATTATGCCTTGCAGCAGATAGTCTTTTATCCTGGTTTGTAAGCGAATTCCTGAAATAGGGTGGGTTTGTAACAATATGATCAAATTTCAGGTTTCCGGGGCAGAAATCCTGGATTGATCTCTCTGATAATTCGAGCCTGTCGGACCAGGGAGACAATAAAAAGTTTGCTGCGGCTTCAGATGCTGATAAGCGATCAGGTTCAAGGGCCGTAATATATGCCTTGCTCCTCTGAGCTATCATAAGGGAAATAAGTCCGGTTCCTGAGCCTATATCCAGTACTTTCCTGCTATCTTCCACCCTGCACCATGCCCCAAGCAGCACCCCGTCAGTTCCTACTTTAAAGGCAGAATCTTCCTGGCATACCCTGAATTGCTTAAAGTCGAAGTACCTGTTTGCCATGATCAGAACATCTCGTTTACCCCAAGCCCGAAGAGGGCATAATCGTATTTAACCGGATCTGAGGGATCGAAGCTGCGCAATACTGATGTTAGCTCTTCAACAGCTTTCCAGTCGTTGGCTTTTCGTGTAAGAAGACCCAGTTTTCGTGCAATATTACCAGTATGAAGATCAAGCGGGACAAAGAGACCGGAAGGAGCTATTGTACGCCACAGTCCAAAATCAACTCCCCTGCCATCATTCCTGACCATCCATCGAAGGAACATATTAAGTCGTTTCCCGGCAGCTCCCCTGCTAATATCAGCAAAGTGTTTTTCTGTTCTTTTTTCGTGCTCACAGCTAAAAAATTCGGCCCTGAATCCGCTTAATGCGCCTATAATATTACCAGTTTTTTTATAATATCTGAGGAACAGCTGCTCCATGTCTTCATACTCTGTATATAATCTCTGTAATGCTTTAAGAAAATATACTATATCTGTTCCCTGGAAAGTACGGTAATAAAAGGAGTTCAACTCCCGGAAGTCATCAGGGGCCGATTCCATAAGAAACTCATATGGCTTATTACCCATTCTCCGGATCAGTTCGGTTGCCGATGCAATAATAAGATCGCGCCTGCCCCAGGAAATCGTAGCTGTAAGGAATCCTGATATTTCGATATCCCTCTTCGATGAAAAAAGATGTGGTACTGAAACAGGGTCATTATGGATAAATTCTTCCTTATTAAATCTCAGGTATTTCTCATCGAGAAAGTCCTTCATTTCATCAAAAGCAATACCATTAAAATTATAGCTGTATGTCCCCACACCCTAATTTTTATCCATTATTCTCAGACTATCCTTCCGTCTATAAGCTGTATTACCCGGTCTGACATCTGTGCCAGTTCCCTGTCGTGAGTAACTATAATAATTGTCTGCCCGAAATTGTCCCTGAGATCAAAAAAAAGTTTGTGAAGCTCCTGCTTGTTTTCAGTATCCAGGTTTCCCGATGGTTCATCAGCGAGAATAACAGCAGGATTATTTGCAAGTGCCCTTGCAACTGCCACCCTTTGCTGTTCTCCTCCGCTCAGTTCTGAAGGCTTATGATCGAGTCGTGATGACAGCCCCAGGAACTCCAGCAGTTCCTTTGCTCTTTTTTCTGCTTCCGGTTTTGACCTGCCTGCTATATACAGCGGAATACAGACATTCTCAAGTGCATTAAACTCGGGCAGCAACTGGTGAAACTGGAAAACAAAACCAATCTCACGGTTTCTGAATGCAGCAAGTGCCCTGGAACCCAGGGTGCTTACTTCACGATCGCCATATTTAATTAATCCGCCATCGGCACGATCGAGAGTGCCGAGTATCTGGAGAAGGGTTGTTTTACCGGCACCACTCGGGCCAACGATACTTATTATTTCCTTTTCTTCAACATTCAGCGAAACACCCTTCAGTACCTCCAGGTCTCCATACGATTTTCTTATATTTTCGGCTCTTATCATAAACTCTTTAATAAAGGCAGGTAATACATCTTAAAGGTAAACCAGGTAAATAAACAGAACATAGGACACAACCAGTACCATACCCTTCCATCTTCCAAGTATTGACCCTTTAAGCGGAAGAATCAATATCATCAGCAAAAAGGATATACCCAGCATATACCAGAGGTCGAAAGACAGCACTTCCCTGCTTTCAACCCTGATAGGTGAGATGCTTGCAGTGATCCCAAGTATAGCAAGAATATTGAAAATATTCGATCCGATAATATTACCAATAGATATCTCGTTCTGCTTCCTGGCTGCTGCAACTGCTGATGTTGCCAGTTCTGGCAGACTGGTACCCAGGGCCAGTACCGATACTGAGATTACCCTTTCGCTTATACCGAAGGTAGAGGCTATTTCGGATGCTCCCCTGACAAGCAACTGAGCCCCGAATACCAGTGCAATACTTGATACTACTACTATCAGTATGGAAACGAGTACAGAATATTTTGTCTCAGGGTAAGTTCCATTTCCATTCCTCAGCTGTCTTCTTGAATGCCGGATTGTCCAGGTAACAAAAACAACAAGAATTACCAGCAATACAAATCCTTCCATTCTCGAAAGCAGGAGGCCTGAATTAAGGAATAAAATCAGCAGAAGGGATATAAAAATCATTACCAGCCAATCCCGTACAACTGTAAAGGTATTAACAAAATAAGGTGTAATAAGAACAGTAATGGCAAGTACCAGCCCAATATTCGATATATTACTTCCGATCACATTACCAAGAGCAATATCCGGATGGTTTGAAATAGCTGCTTCCAGGCTAACCACAAGCTCCGGGGCAGAAGTACCAAAGGAAACAACTGTAACGCCAACCACCAGGGCCGACACCTTAAAATGGCCGGCAAGCGACACACCCGCCCTGACAAGGAAGTCACCTCCAATAAGAAGAATCGCCAGGCCGGCAATAAGGTGCAAATAATGTTCCATTCAGATGGGATTTTCGGATACGCTACCTAGTCTTTAAGATTCTTATTTACAGAATCTGTGACATCTTTGATATCCTTCTGTATGTCCTGTGTGCTTTCGTTAAACTCCTTCTTTATATCATCTGTTGCCTTCCTGAACTCTCTCATTCCCTTACCCAGCCCTTTGGCTATCTCAGGTATCTTATTAGCACCAAATAAAAGCAGGGCAACAACCATTATTATAAAAATCTCCTGCCCGCTTATAAATAATAAAGTACCCATAATTCTTAAGAGTTATTGCTGCAAATTTAATCCCTTTTCTTACAATTGACAAAAGACATATGATAAAAGGTCCTGAACCTGATACAAAAGAACAAAAAAAATAGCGGCATTAATAAGCTTAATAATACCGCTATTAGAATTATTTCTTTGTTTAAGCTTTCTTACGACTCTTAAGCACTCTGTCAGTTTCACCTCCCTTTATAGTATCATATACAACAGGTGCAGCTACGAACAGCGATGAGTATGTACCTACTACCACACCAACCATAAGTGCAAATATAAATCCCCGGATAACTTCGCCACCGAAAATAAAGATTGCAAGAAGTACCACAAAAGTACTGAGTGATGTACTGAATGTACGGCTTACGGTACTGTTAAGGGCCAGATTCAGAATCTCGGTGCGCCCACGTTTCCTGTACAGGCCTACATATTCCCTGATTCGGTCGAATACTACAACGGTATCGTTGATCGAGTAACCTACAACCGTAAGTATTGCAGCAATAAAGGCCTGGTCTATCTCAAGTGAGAAGGGGAAAATACCATATCCGATTGAGAACAGTCCCAGTACTATCAAAGCATCATGAACAAGGGCTACAAGTGCACCCAGTCCAAACTGCCAGTTTCTGAACCTTATCAGGATATACAGGAAAATAATTATTAGCGCCATGCCAATTGCCCATAGGGCTTTTACTTTTATATCATCAGCAATAGTTGGTCCAACGGTTTCAGAGCTCATTCGGTAATTATCAAGGAAGGTTTCCTTATCTACATTGTCGAGCATAGGTGAAAGACCCTGGAACAGGAGTTCTTCAACTTCCGACTCAGCTTCAGGCTCGTCGATCCTGTACTTGGTTGTTATTTTAACCTGGTTCTCGTTGCCATAGGTTACCACCTGTGGTGCTTCGCCATATACTTCGGCAAGGGCTCCTGCAACCTCAGAAGTGATAACAGGCTCTTCAAATCTTACAACGTAGGTACGGCCGCCAGAAAAATCTATACCCGGGTTTAGTCCCTTGGTAAATAATGATACCAGGCCGATTACGATCAGTATGCCTGAAATAACATAGAATATTTTCCTTTTACCAATAAAATCTATTCCAAGGTTTTTAAGTGCATTTTCTGTTGCCCTGGTAGAAAAAGTGAGTTTCATGTTTTTCTTCAGGAAAGCATCGTAAATTAACCTTGTAATAAATATAGCAGAGAAGAGTGAGGTCAGGATACCAATAATAAGTGTTGTAGCGAAACCCTTTATTGGTCCGGTACCAAACACATAAAGAACAATACCTGTAAGCAGGGTAGTTACGTTGGCATCTATAATTGCCGAATACGCATTCTTATATCCATCGGCTACGGCAAGTTTAACTCCCTTGCCCATTTTAAGTTCTTCTTTTATCCTTTCATATATCAGCACATTGGCGTCGACCGACATACCAATGGTAAGAACAATACCTGCAATACCCGGAAGGGTGAGAACAGCACCCAGCGAAGCCAGGACACCCATAATAAAAAACATATTTATTATAAGTGCAATATCAGCAACCAGTCCGGCACGCCTGCTGTACCATAAAATCATATAAAGAAGAACCAGAACAAAGGCAATCATAAATGACTGGAATCCCGCACGAATTGCTTCTTTTCCAAGGCTTGGTCCTACAACCGTATCCTGTATTACCTGGGCAGGAGCCGGAAGTTTACCGGATTTAAGAATATTTGCAAGGTCTTCAGCACTTTCAATATCAAATCCGCCGGTAATCTCTGAACTACCTCCCTTAATTTCGCCAGATGAACGGGGAGCAGATCTTACATAGCCATCAAGTACAACAGCTATACAGCGGCCGGCATTTTCCCTGGTAAGCCTTGCCCATACCTTCGAACCTTCGGCATTCATTGTCATATCAACCTTTGGATCTGATCCTCCGGTCTGGGAGTAAGAGACCCTTGCTGAGGTAATTACATCTCCATCAAGAGGAGCACGACCATCACGTGTTGTTACCTTAATGGCGTGTAACTCGTATGTTGTTGATGTTTCGTCGAACTCTGATGGCTCTGCACTCCACAAAAATTTAATGTCACGAGGGAAAAGAGCCCTCACCTGGTTCATGGCAAGATACCTGTTTACCTGTGCAGTATCGCGGTAATGTGCATAACCTATTATACTCCTTGTCAGGGGCTGACCATTCTGATCTACTGAAGGACGGAGAATCCCGAACAAGGGATTCTGAAGCTTGAATTCTTCAAGGCTTGCTGGTTCTTCAACCTGGGTTGAATCCTGTATAAGATCAAGAAGGCTTTCCTCTCCGGAAGTAGTATCCTGTGCCGACTGAGCAAGATCCTGAAGGGGATTGCTTTCACCTTCAGTTATATCATTTTCTTCCCTGGCCTGCTGGGCCAGCTCTTCCTGCTTAAATGCAGCAATAAGAGAGTTGGCCTGGTCAAGGTAACCTATAATCTCAGGGTTTTCGTATGTTTCCCAGAACTCCAGCTTGGCCGTCCCCTGCAGAAGCTCCCTTACCCTTTCCGGGTCTTTAACACCAGGTAACTCAACAAGAATCCGTCCGCGGGCTTCAAGCCTTGAGATATTAGGCTGTGAAACACCATACCTGTCGATCCTGGATCTGAGTATATTAAATGCATTATCGATTGCACTTTCAGTTTCTGTAGCCAGAACCGCCAGTACCTCATCATTTGTTGTATTGAAATTTATCTGATCTTTAAGTTCAATTGTTCCGAAGATGGCTGCCAGGCTCGCTCCCGGATCGATTTCGGCAAAGGATTCTCCAAACAGGTCGATAAAGTTTCTCTGACTTCCGACTTTTTTCTGTTTGGCCAGTGCTATTGCCCTGTTAAATGTTTCGTCAGTGCTGTAATTTGATAGCGCCCTGACGATATCTTCCACTTTTACCTCAAGAATGACGTTCATGCCTCCCTGCAGGTCAAGACCAAGATTTAACTCTTTCGATTGTACCTCCTTGAAGGTATTTCCAAGAAAAGCCCACTCGTCCTCAGGAAGCGACGCAATTGAATCAAGATACGCCCATTCTGCCTTTAAATCTCCATTTGAAGCTTCACGAGCCTCTTTTTTCACCTTGTTCGATGCAACCGTAAATGAAAGCTGGTAAAGTGAAACCAGGGCTAATGCAATTGCCAAAAATAGAATAGCTCCTTTGTTCTGCATTTTAAAATCGTTTTATTGATATAGTACTTAATATTTTAACTGCCTTTTTAAGGACGGGCAAAGATATAAAAAAATACTATTAGTTCATCATAGATTCAAAATCAGCATCAAGGGAAACATTCTTTTCAAAATCATAAAGGGTTAATTGCCTGAGATTGTAATAATAAGACCAGTAATTCTGCAGGGCCTGTATAAATCCCCTTTTATTCTGGTCTTTCTTGGTATCTGCATTGTTGAGATCCAGAACATCCACATTTCCAATCAGAAATCTTTGTTTTGTAACCTCGTACATCTTGGCAGCTACGGTATCAGACTTGGCAGCAATCTTAACCTGTTCGGCCTGCAGGTTAAACTGGGCCACATCCAGGAAAAGGTTCTCCTCAAAGTCGATACGAGCCTGCTGGACACTGGTTTTTACAACCTCTTCATTAGACTGGGCCATACGGTAGCGTCCTTTTCTGAGGCCCCAGTCTACAATAGGCATGGTAAAGCCAACGCTTACCCTTTGCTGGTCGTCAAGCCCGCCATAAGCTCCCACCAGGTCAACAGACTGTCCTTTAAGCCCGTAGCTAACGTTTATATTGGCATTCAATCCCTTTTCGGCCCTTCTCTGGGCTACGGTCTGCTGCGCCTCCAGTAACTGAACGTCAAAACCTAGCATCTCAGGGTTATTATCCATAGCCTTATTAAGCACATCCTCTGCTTTAACTGTAAATTCGGGTGTTTCGGAAGGAATAATAAGCTCAATATTTACGCTTTCCCTGTAACCAAGGAAGGACCTGAGCCTCTGCTCCATATCCTGGAGATTATTGTATGCAGTATGCCTTTCTGTTTCAGCATTCAGGAATGATAGCTCCATCTGGAGAAGTTCATTTTCAGCAATCATACCAAGGTTATACCTGCCCTGCGCTATCCTGTAAAGGGTGTCTGCATTGGCATAATTCATATCTGCAATATCCCTGTTGATCTGGGCTGTTGCCAGCTGGAAGAATCTCATTACTGCTGTTCGGTGAACCTGTTCAACGGCACTGATATATTCCTTTTTTGCCTCCTCGTACTTAAGTGGCTCTATTCTTTTCTGCCATTTAAATTCGTTGTACCTGAAAAGAGGCTGGTTATAATTTATACTAACCGGTGTGGATATAAACTGCGTGCTTCCGTCGGGTCCGAGAACATCAAATTTCCTGACATTGGACTGGAGTGATATATTACCACCCGTAAACCCAACATTCTGGGAAAGAGACAGAGTACCCTCTATTGAGTTGTTATTCTTCTCAACATAGTTCTCCTGCCCTGTCTGGTAATCATATTCCTTTTCATAGGCCCTGTTGAAGTTTGGCACGGTACCCGAAAGCATCAGGGAGGGAAGGTATTCAGCCTTAAATGTTCTGAATTGCCAGTATGAAGCCCTGAACCTGTGCTTGGCCAGTATCGCATCCAGAGATTGCTCTTCAGATAACTTAATAACCTCTTCGAGTGATAATTCTATAACATTCTGTGCCTTCAGCGGTGAGCTGAAAGAAATTAGTAAAGCAATTAATAGAAAATATAAATTTTTCATATCTGTTTAAAAGTCTATTCGTACCTGAGTGATTCAATAGGGTCTCTTTCGGCAGCCCTTTTTGCCGGTGAATAACCAAAGATTACCCCAACAGCGGCCGAAACGCCAAATGCTACAAAAACTGAGAAAGGAGAGACAATGGTAAGTATACCTGCAAGCTCATCAATCAGTTTTGAAAGAACGATACCAAGGAAGATTCCTATAAGACCACCTGTTACACTAATCAGTATCGCCTCCGAGAGGAATTGAACCACAATATCCATCTTTTTTGCACCTATTGCCATTCTTGTCCCGATTTCCTTAATACGTTCCATAACAGAAGCGAACATAATATTCATAATCCCTATTCCGCCAACTATTAAGGAAATACTTGCAATAGCACCCAGAACAATATTAAAAATATCCTTGGTACGTTGCTGCTGCTTAAGAAGTAACTCAGGCACAGTAATTTCAAAATCCTTGACATTGGAATGGCGCCTCATAATCATCCGGCTCAGTATCTCTGTTGAAGGATTCAGCTGCTCCGTTTCTTTTACCTGCACCACAATCTTGTCGAGCTGGTGATAATTTGTACTTGCATTCTGGTTGGGATCTGAACTGCTTCCTGAAGCAACCTGCATCACCATATGTCCTCTTCCTCCACCCATCCTTACAGATGACTGGGTAACCTGTTTTTTATTTACCAGGGCCCTGTTTTCATACCTGAGGAGCATTGTTTTTATCGGTATATAAATATTGTCGTTATAAACATTCACTCCGGTTTCCTCAAAACCTGTAAGATTTACATTGGTCTTTTCAAGCACACCAATAATTTTTAGCCAGATACCATCGAATTTTATATACTGGTTTATGGGATTTACCTGCGAAAAGAATTTTGCCCTTATATTTGCTCCTATCAGGCATACCTGTATTCCGTGTTCTTCCTGGTAGTCGTTAAAATAATAACCGCTCTCAATCGGAAGGTTATAAAGCTGAAAATAGTCGTTTGTTACACCTACAAGCTTTGCAGGATATTTCATGCCATTCAAAACAACATTGGAGTTATATGAGATCTCCGGACTGACCCTTTCAACAGAGGGCAGTACTTCTCTTATTGCTTCCACATCAAGCATGGAAAGACCACGCGAAAATTTCTTCTGCTGCATCTCGCCTTCTTCCTCACTTGCATCACTTACTTCAATAATCGGGGTAATAAGGATATTATTCACTCCAACCATCTCCATCTGTTCAAGTATCTCCTGCTGAGCTCCCTTACCTATCGCAAGCATGCTTATAACCGCGGCAACCCCGAAAATAATACCAAGCGCGGTAAGTATCGACTTCAGCTTATTGGCAATAATTGCTTCAAAGGCAATTATTACATCATGAAAATATCGCTTTATCATAAGCCGGCAATATTAATTTTGTTCTCCCGATCCGGCCGGACTGGCTGCACGAGTGCCTCCGCCCTGCCTGCCACCCTGCTGCCTCATTTGCTGCATGGCTTTCTGCCGTTCTTCATCACTCATATTCTGAAAACGCTCCATCATTTCAGGCGACATCCTTGATCCCTGGCCAGATTCCTTTGACTGGGAACTTTCGCGAATAGCCCTTTCTCTCTCCCTTGCTTTTTCCTTTATTACCTCCATCAGCTCTTCTCCAACCAGTTTATAGCTCTCAGACTCCTCCGGCGTATTCAGGTACAATATATCACCCTCTGCAAGGCCCTGTTCAACGACTACACGATTTTCGTTAGACTCTCCGAGTACAACAACCTGGCGGGTGTGGTTTTTCATATATACAAAAGGTATTGAATCTACAGTTGCATGCACACACTCAAGCGGGATAGAAAGAGCATCTTTCACAATCTTTGTTACAATCTGGTTACCGGTGGTCATTGAAGGTCTCAGAATCTCATCCGACCCGTCCACCCGTATCACTACCTCGAATACCTTTGCATCAGTATTGGGCAACTGTTCTCCGATATTTGCCACTTCGTTAACTGTTCCGGTATATTTCCTGTCAGGGAAGGCATCAACAGTAATCCTTACCTGCTGACCCTTTTCGACTTTGCTGATATCAATTTCGTTGACATAGGTTTTGGAAATCATCTTCGACAGATCGGGAAGTGTAGCTACAACAGGATCCCATGGGCTGATACCTGATCCAACCTTACGTTTCTCGCCTCCCCACTCTCTTTTATAGATTACCATTCCCGGGGAAGGTGCAACTATTCTGAACTGGTTAAGTACTTTTTCCATTTCATCTACCTTTTCGCGTTGCTTTTGCAGAATCATAAACGATTCCCTGATATCTGCCTTTGCCTGCTGCTCCTTAAGCTCATAATTTTTCTGTGCCTGGATATAAGCCCTCTGTGCTTTATCAAGGTTTATACGATTCTGACGCTGAGTTGTGGGTGGCTCATACTTCGACTGCTCAAGAGTTATTTCAGCTTCCTCCATGTTAAACTTCAGGTTCATCAGGTCATCCCTGAGGTTTCCAAGTGTAATCGTGGTATCAAGCTTTTTCATAGCATATTCATTCTCCCGGGTTTCAAGCTGATCAAATTCATCCTTAAGGGTATTATCAGCATCCGACCTGTCGAGGGTAGCCACATAATCACCCTTTTCAACCACCGTGCCTTCCGGAACCAGGTCCTGTATAAGGATTTCCCTGAAACGCATATTACGGCTGCCAAGACCTTCCGGACCTTTTATTTCGGTTGAAGTTTCAGCCTGTAACTCTCCGGTGGTTGTTACTATTATCTCGAATGGTTCTTTCACTACTTCAGCAAACATAAGAGACTTGTCTTCTCTTTTTGTAAGCGAATTGAAAATAATCAGGGCCAGTATTACTACTACTACTACTATGCCAGATACAATAAGTGTTTTCTTCATTTTTTATTATTTTTCTCGGTACGAAAATACTACAAAGTAGTTCTACGGTATTCAACAATTTGCATATTTAACAATAATTAACAGGGACTTACAGCCTTTGTTTATTCATTGACAATTATAATTCTCAGATTATTCCGCAAAAGAAGTGCAAAAGAATAATTCAGAGCATCTTTTTAACACTTTTTATGATATCGGATGCAAGATTTGCTGCAGATTCGGGATCATGCCCCTCTGAATAAACCCGGATAATGGCTTCAGTATTGGATTTCCTGAGCTGCACCCATCCGCCTGGTGATTCGATCAATATTCCATCTTCCCTGCTTGTTACCCGGTCTCCCATTTCATCAGAGAGCCTGTTAATAAGGTCATCAGGATCACTTCCCTGCGGCAATTCTATCCTGTTCTTGGAGATTGAGTATGCGGGGTACTTAAGCTTTAATTCAGAACATTTCATTCCTGACCTGGCCAGGTGACTCAGAAAAAGGGCTATTCCAAGCAGTGCATCTCTGCCATAGTGAAGGTCGGGGTAGATCACGCCACCATTTCCCTCACCGCCAATTACTGCATTTACTTCCTTCATCTTTTCAACCACGTTTACCTCACCAACAGCAGATGAAAACCACTCCTTTCCATATTCAGCGGTAATATCCCTCAGGGCCCTGGTTGATGACATATTTGAAACTGTATTACCGGGAGTCTCAGAAAGCACATAGTCGGCACAGGCCACAAGAGTGTATTCTTCATTAAAGAAACTTCCATCCTCACTAATAATAGCAAGCCTGTCGACATCAGGATCGACAACAAAACCAACATCGGCACCCCTGGATTTAACAGTTTCAACGAGCTCTCCCAGGTGCTCAGGAAGTGGCTCAGGATTATGCGTAAAGATTCCGTCAGGCTCACCGTTTATAGAGATTATCTCTCTTACTCCCAGCTCCCTGAGCAATTCCGGTATTGCCACTCCTCCTACCGAGTTTACGCTGTCTACAGCAATACAAAAGCCTGCTTTCCTGATAGCCTCAACATCAACAAGCGGCAGGTCAAGAATCATCCTGATATGCCTTAATTCGTAATTCTCAATTGATGATATTTTTCCCAGTTGCTCTATATCAGCATATATAAAGTCTTCTTCCTCAGCAATCTTAAGTATAATAGCTCCCTCCCGGGCAGAGATAAATTCTCCATGCCTGTTAAGCAATTTAAGTGCATTCCAGTGCCCGGGATTATGGCTTGCCGTTAGTATTATGCCTCCGTCAGCACTTTCGTTTGTAACAGCCACCTCTACTGTGGGAGTTGTGGCGAGACCGAGGTTTACAACATCAATTCCGTAACCACACAATGTGTAAGACACAAGCCTGCTTAACATCTCGCCTGATATCCTTGCATCCCGTCCTACAATTACTTTACATCTTTTAGTGCCCCTTGCCTGTTTAAGCCAGGCAGCATATGCTGAAACAAACTTTACAATATCCAGCGGCGTAAGACCTTCTCCCGGTTTGCCACCAATAGTTCCGCGTATTCCTGAAATTGATTTTATTAAAGTCATTTTGCCTTAAAACTTATAAATTACACATTCAGCTGCTCTGCGCTCTGTGCTCTGTGCTCCCAGCTCAAAGTCCACTACAAAAATGCGAAAAATTAATGAATCGTTAAATAAGCAAATAATTGTACCTTTGCAGGCGAATCACATAACCTTATGAAAAACAGCAATAAAGGCAGGCAAACTGAAATAAAACAGGAAAACGGGCTAATAAGGCTAAACAGGTATATCGCCAATGCCGGCGTATGTTCCAGGAGGGAAGCCGACGAACTGATTTCTTCAGGAGAGATAAAGGTAAACGGGAAAGTGGTAAGCGACCTTGGGACCAAAGTATCTGTTAATGACACGGTATACTACGGGAAGAAATTATTATCGGCAGAGAAAAAGATATACCTGCTGCTTAATAAACCAAAGGATTATGTTACTACCATGGATGATCCTCACGCAGATAAGATAGTAAGCGACCTGGTTAAAAATGCCTGCCCCGAAAGAATTTATCCTGTTGGAAGGCTGGATAGGAGCACAACGGGTCTCC
The DNA here is from genome assembly GCA_036350795.1 of Marinilabiliaceae bacterium. Classification (GTDB taxonomy): domain Bacteria; phylum Bacteroidota; class Bacteroidia; order Bacteroidales; family VadinHA17; genus JAUVKT01. The sequence continues at coordinate 36,830 of JAZBNV010000056.1, read as the reverse complement.
TGCTTTTTACTAATGATGGAGACCTGGCAAAGAAACTCTCCCATCCCAGGTATAACAAGAAAAAGATCTATCATGTATTTCTTGATAAGGCTCTTAGCAAAAACGACCTGAACAGTCTTACTTCCGGAGTAGATATAGGAGAAGAAAAGGTAATAGCAGCCGATGCAGCATCTTTCGTTGATATGGATGACAGGACCCAGGTTGGACTTGAAATTCATTCAGGACAGAACCGGGTGGTAAGAAGAATGTTCGAAACCCTTGGTTACAGGGTAAGGAAACTCGACCGGGTGTATTATGCAGGTCTTACAAAGAAGAACCTCCCCAGGGGTAAATGGAGATTCCTGAGCGATAACGAAGTAAAAATGTTAAAACGTGGCAGCTACAAATAATCCGGAACATAAATCAGGTTTTGTTAATATCCTTGGCAACCCGAATGTTGGCAAGTCAACCCTTATGAATAAACTGGTTGGACAAAAATTATCTATTATCACATCAAAGGCCCAGACAACCAGGCACCGGATAAAGGGGATAGTAAATGGTGATGACTTCCAGATCGTATACTCTGATACACCGGGCATACTCAATCCTAAGTATAAGCTCCAGGAATCGATGATGAAAACGGTTGACGGGGCTCTCCAGGATGCCGACCTTATATTATATGTAACTGATGTTATTGAGAAATTCGATAAGCATAACACCTACATTCAGAAGATAAGGGATATTGATGTACCCAAAATAATCATAATAAACAAAATTGACCTGAGCAACGAAAAACATCTCGACGAACTCTATACCATGTGGGAGGAAATGTTTCCTTTAAGCCCTGTTGTACCGGTGTCAGCCTTGCGAAACTTCAATGTTGACAACCTTATGAACCTTATTCTTGAAAGAATCCCCACTGGTCCTGCATGGTTTCCGAAAGATCAGCTCACCGATCGTTTCGAAAGATATTTTGTGACAGAGATTATACGTGAAAAGATATTGCTTAACTACAGTAAGGAGATACCATATTCAGTTGAGGTTGAGATCGAAAGCTATACAGAGGAGAAAGAAATAAACAGGATCAGGGCACTGATTCATGTGGCCAGGGAAAGCCAGAAAGGTATAATAATCGGGCACCAGGGAAGGATGCTGAAAAAAACAGGAACTGATGCCCGCCGCGAAATAGAGGAATTTACAGGGAAAAAGGCCTTTCTTGAGATTTATGTCAAGGTAAACAAGGAGTGGAGAGACAATGCAAATTCATTAAAGCGTTTCGGTTATTAAACATAAAGAAGGATGAGCAGAATAGTAGCTATTGTAGGAAGACCAAATGTAGGAAAATCAACGCTTTTTAATCGCCTTACCGAAAGCAGGCAGGCAATTGTTGATGAAGAAAGTGGTGTTACCCGCGACCGTCATTACGGAAGGGCAACATGGAATGGTGTTGATTTCTCTGTAATTGATACAGGGGGCTATGTTACCAACTCTGAAGATGTTTTTGAAGGGGAGATAAACAAGCAGGTATTGCTGGCTGTGGATGAAGCCGACATCATAATATTTATGGTGGATGTGGTTTCAGGCATTACCGACCACGACGAAGCTGTTGCCAGGCTTCTGCGCAGGACCGACAAAAGTGTGTTCGTGGTGGTAAATAAGGTCGACAATAATGACCGCAGGCCTGATGCAGCCGAGTTTTATTCGCTTGGGCTGGGTGAAATTTACCTTATCTCTTCAGCCAATGGCGGAGGCACAGGAGAGCTCCTGGATGTTCTTGTTAAAAAGCTTCCTGAAAGTGATAACCCGCCGCTGGATAATATTCCTAAATATGCAATTGTGGGAAGACCGAATGTAGGTAAATCAACATTGATTAATACCCTGCTTGAGGAAGAAAGAAACATCGTTACCCCTGTTGCCGGAACAACACGCGACTCAATCTATACCCTGTATAATAAGTTCCAGCATAAGTTTTACCTTGTAGACACGGCAGGCTTAAGAAAAAAAGCAAAGGTAAACGAGGACCTGGAGTTCTACTCAACCCTTCGTTCTGTAAGGGCTATTGAAAACTCTGATGTTTGCCTGCTGCTGATTGATGCCAGTCGCGGAGTTGAATCACAGGATCTCAATATACTCTACCTGGCAATTAAGAACAGTAAGGGAATTGTTGTTGTGGTAAATAAATGGGACCTGGTTGAAAAGGAAACAAATTCAACAGTAAAACTGGAGAAAATCATAAAAGACCGGACCGCTCCTTTTACCGATTATCCTGTTCTCTTTATCTCTGCAATTAATAAACAACGTATACACCGGGTTCTTGATACAGCCATAGCAGTATACAATAACAGGACAAAGAAAATCTCTACTTCGGAGCTGAATAATGTAATGCTTAAGGCAATTGAAAAAAATCCACCACCGGCCATAAAGGGCAAATATATAAGAATTAAATATGTAACCCAGCTGCCAACGCATTCGCCCTCCTTTGCATTCTTCTGTAATCTTCCGCAGTATGTAAAGGAACCCTATAAAAGGTACCTTGAAAATCGTTTAAGAGAGAATTTTAACTTCAGCGGTGTACCTGTTAAGATCTTCTTCAGAAAAAAATAATTAAATTGGTTTGATTTTTGCAGTGCTGAAAACGAGGTGTTTTATGAATAGAACAATTTCTTATATTATTCTTATAGTGCTGGTAGCGATGCCCTTCTCATGCCAGAAGATTCAGATCCTGCCCCCCGAACCATCCATTGAATTCAGGAGTTTCTCAATGTTCGACTCAATTGATATTCTTGGAAACAGGCTTAAGGCCGGTATACTGGAGTTCTATTTCGAAGACGGAGATGGTGATATTGGAATCAGTCAGCAGGGCTACCCTGAAAATGACACAGCAAATCTTGTGATTTACCAGTTTAATAAAGCAGAAGGCACTTACCCCCTGCTGCCCGAAGACACGCTTTTTTACCGGGTGCCAAGTATTGAACGTGTCGGTCAGAACCAGTTGATCCAGGGAACCATAGAAATAACTTTGCTTTATATCGGCTTTGACGACCAGGATACAATAAGGTATGATTTCTTTCTTAAAGACAGAGCAGGTAATATCAGCAATACTGCAGCTTCCTGTGATATTGTTTTTTCAGGAGAAGGAGGTTGTGTTGATTTATAAGCCGGGTTTTATACCTGTATTCCTATAAATAATACATCGTCAACCTGGTCCTGTTCGCCCTTCCAGTCGTCAAAGAATTCACTAACAACATTAAACTGCTGATCCATTGTCAGTTCCTTTATTTCTTCAATAAGGTTCCTGAGCCTGATTATTTTAAGTTTCTTACCCTGCGGTCCGCCAAACTGATCCGGGAACCCGTCGGAGAAAAGGTAAACAAGATCTCCCTTTTTAAGATAATATTCCTGGTCGTCGAAGTATTTCTCGGCGGAAATATCACCGCCTACCGAGCTTTTGTTACCGCGTATATAATACTGTTCTCCGTCCATAATAAGAATAACCGGACGCATGGCCGAGGCAAACCTCAAGAGCCTGGTTTTAATATTGAATTCGCATACCACCAGGTCCATCCCGTCGCTGGTTGAATCATCACCGCTGCTCTGGTTAAGAATCTTCGATATTTCGAAATCAAGTGTTGAAAGTACCTGCGAAGGACGTGTTACTTCAGCTCTCTTTACAATCTCCTGTATCAATGCAGACCCGATCATGCTCATAAATGCACCTGGCACACCATGACCTGTAGAATCGGCACATACAAGGATAAATTTGTCATCAGACACCCGGTCAAACCAGTAAAAATCGCCGCTCACAATATCTCTTGGCTTGTAGAAGGTAAATGAGCCGTCAAAAACCTCGCTGAGTTTATCCTGCGAGGGTAAAAGTCCTGCCTGGATTCTCTGGGCATAATTTATGCTGTCGGTTATCTCCCTGTTTTGAACTTCTATTTCTTCTTTTTGCATTACAACTTCCCTGGTGCGTTCCTGCAGCTCGCTCTCAAGATACTCCTTAACCTTTCTCTGCGCTCTTTCACGATACCAGATAATGGTAAAAAGCAGAATCAGTCCGGCAGCAATAAGCAGCACAATAAACCACCACATACGCCAGAATGGCTTCTTGATGGTAATATTAAAACCAATAATATTATTATCGGTAATACCATCATAATTGTACGAGATAAGATTAAAGCGGTAGCTTCCGTCGCTAAGCCTGAAAGTCACTGAGCGGTTATAGGTCGATTCAGACCATTCGCTGTCATAATTATCGAGCCTGTACTTATAATAAACTTTCTCAGGGTCTGAATAAAACAGTCCGCCAAAATTTACCTTCACATTGTACCGAAGCTTATAAGGAAGAACATATGAATCCTGTACAGGATACTCAATATCATCTATTACTACTGATATAATGTTTGTTGAGGGAGGTACCAGCCTGCTTTTATCCAGGGCGGGATCATATTTCATAAATCCCTTGCCTGTGCCCATCAGAACTAAACCTGATTCAGTTTCCATAGCTGCCTTACTGTTGTAGGCTGCACCTGTTTTGAAAATATTCTCGAAAGTCCTTATCTGATTAAGACCTCTGTCAAATATTGAAAAACCTCCTGAGTGTCCCACCCAGACATTTCCCTTCTTATCAACCAGTATACTGGAACAGAAGTTATTGAACAGCCCTTCATCAACAGAATAGTTAATTACGCTGTCGCCTGCAAAATGATATATTCCCTTTCCGTGGGTAGACCCCCATATTGTACCGTCTGGTGCACTTGCAAAAGATTGAAATTCAATTACGCCACCCCCATAAATAACTGCCTTTCCCGCATTAGCGTCAGGCGAATCGTCAATTGTATACAACCTGTTACCCTGGGTGCCGACATATACCTTTCCACCGCCGCCGGGTACAACACGGTTAATTGAATTATGTGGTAGTTTTTCAAGCGTGGTATACACTGCTCTAATACCTGAATTATCATGAATTGCAACGACCCCGCCCCGTGTAGCCAGCCAGATCTTCGATCCGTCCCATGCAATATCCATAACCTGTTTTTCAAGATTATCAGATGTATTATACAGAGGCCTTACTCTTTTCTCACCTTCGAGTATCCAGGCACCGTTTATATCGGTGCTGAACAGGAACCTGCCATTGCTGTAGCGGCTAAATGCTGTAATTCTGGATGGTCCGAGCTCAGCGGTCAGGTTTACATATTTAAGGGTCTTACGGTGAGCAAGGTCATAGTGATAGTATCCGCGGTCGGTGCCCACAAATAACAGATCATCAAGTTCAATAAGCGAAACTACATTGTTGCCATCTTCCTGTTCGCCCGGCACAAGGAGTTCAAAGGCATCAGAAGCCAGTACAGACACTCCGTCGCCATAAAGCCCAAGCCATGTATTGCCCTCGCGGTCGAAGAAAAGGCTCTGTACATTGTTCCCGGTAAGACCTTTTTCTGATGTAATATGGGTATACGAAACAAGCCTGGTGCTGTTTTCTTCAAAAGCTATTTTAAATGCACCTCCGTTAAAAGTTGCCACCCAGAGGTAGTTATTGCTATCAAAAGCAACCGACTTTATCCTGAGCCGGTTCAGATCATTATTTTCAAACACACGGCTTACTTCAGTATCACCTGATGCCAGGTCAAGAAGGTACAAACCATCATCTTCGGTTCCGGCAACATAAATATCCTGTCCGGGAAAGGCAGCAATACAACGGACCTGTTTGTAAAGCAAGTCCTCAATCTCCTGATCAATCCGAATTTCCTTACCTGATATGGAACAAAGAGTGATGCCTCGGTCTGTACCCAGCAGCAGCCTGTTATTGCCTGCAAGGCACCCGCTGAATATCTGGATATCTTCCTCACAGCTGAGCTTTTCTGCAGGTTCCCGGCTTGTAAGATCGTAGCTGAAAATTCCCTTGCTCTGGCTAAGAAAGAGCAATTCACTATTTGCTGTCTCAAGAATAGCATTAATCCTGAAAGCTTCTATCCCTTCAATCCTGGTAAGATGGCCACCTGAGGTAATATAGGCACTGCCATTATTCATGCCGAAAACAATATTACCATCAGACAGGTTTAATGAGGATACCGGGAAAACGTTCGGAACTGAATCAGGCAAGAGAACAGGGTAAAAATTAAATCCGTCAAAAAGCGAAAGCCCGGTATTTGTTCCAAGCCATATAAAAGATCTGTAATCCTGGTTTATAGTATATACAAAACGACCGGATAGTCCCTCCTGGTCGCTGTAATTCCTGAACTGATAAGTCTGTGCCGAAGCTGAGAAAACAAGTGCCAGCAAGAGTGCTGTAAGCTTTATTCCCTTAGCGGTCGTAGAGAGGAAATTCATTAAATACTGCTATTTATTTTTAATGCTTACTTTTTTCGAGCCAATATCGCCACTATACACAGGCACCCCGCCAATTGGAATGGTAAAAAAGGGTAGTGCTTCACCATACTGGTTCTCAACCGAAATTACCACGTTATTATTTCTGATAGGTTCAGAAATCTGCTTCTTGATAAACCTGAAATCAAGCGAGGTATTTAATTCCTCATCCTGTATCTTTAATACATCAGTTGCTTCCTCATCATCACCTGATATCTTCTGGTATTGCCCCTTCCTGACATTGGAAACCACCATAATAAAGCCATCATCGTCCCAGTCCCAGTTTGTTGTTTTTATCGTTACACAACCTGTGTCAACATAGGGATAAATATGACTGGTTTCGGTTGTGTTATTCCACATCCTGAAAGTATATTCGTAGGTAAAGGCATTTCCGTCTTCAATAGGAATATTCTCGTTTGGGTCCTTGCTCAGGTAATACCTGTATAAGTTACCATCATCGCCTGATTCTCCCTCGGCGATAATCTTAAAAATATATCCTCCGAATTCTTCTATCAGCTCGCCTTCACCGGGGTTAAAAGGACCAAAAGTATACCAGTCGTTATCATAGCTGATATCATTGCCAAATGTTTTGCGCGCCAGCATCGTTCCGCTGCGGTAGCCACCTGTAGGCTGTATTCCCTTTGCATCATCAGTTGAGCAACACTCGTTTCCGCCGTAGATTGTATAAGACATTATGGTGTTCCAGTCGCCGTTTATCTCATCAACATCGCCACCAATATCAGGATCATATACACGTATATAGAAAGGCTCGCTATAAGCAGTTGGTACTTTAAAAAAGAAGGTCTGTGAAAAATCGTCATCGCCCCATGACCTTGGACATTTTGGACCAAAGGTCATAAGGTAGGGTATATTCTCGTCATCTGCAGGCACAGGCTGTGCAAGCAGGGAAAAGTCATTAATAAGTATTAATGCTGAAATAAATATTAGTATGTATTTAAACCTTCCCATTCAGTCTTCAAAAATAGCTAATTAATCTATGGCTTCCTTCTAACATATATATATTTTGAAACACATCTTTTGCCTGTATTACCATCTTCACCGCTGCTCCCTCTTACAATAAGCTGTACAATATATGTACCAGGCTCCATAAATGTCTTTGCCACTGTAATGCCAGTGGAGAAGGTTCCGTCATCAAAATTCCAGTAATACTCAGTTATATCCCAACCCGGCAGATTTGTACTGGCTGCATCGAAAGTAACAGGCTCACCAATATTGCAGGTATCGGGCGAATCAATAAAAGCCTGTATGCTGCTTTCTATCCTGTGAATCCTTGTCTTTTCCAGTTTCCTCTTGTAGCCCTGGACAGTATCAATCGAGAAAAGCTTTACCTGGTACTCTCCCGGTCCTTCAAAACAATGTACTACCCTTACCCCGCTACCGGTCTGACCATCTCCAAAATCCCACTCGAATAAAAAGGGCAGGCTGTCAAATTTCGTAGCATTCTTTTCAAAAAATTCATAACAGTATTCATCAATCACCAGCGAATCGCAGTCTAATTCCCTATTAATCAGTGAATTTGCCAGATAGATATCATCATTTCTGCCACGATTTGAGCTAAAATACCCATCCGAAGATCCCGGTTCGCTGAAATAGGAAAAATCATCAGCAGTCGAGTTAAGCGGTTCCGGCAATATTCTTGCTTGCTTCCATTGTCCGAACCTTAAACTCGAAGCGTAAATATCAAGCCCGCCATGGCCTCCTGCCCTGTCGGAGGCAAAATATAACTCACCATCGGGGCTGAAGAAGGGGTAAAGATCCGATTCAGGGCTGTTGACCTCAGAACCTAAATTAAAGGGGATGGTCCATCTTCCCCTGATATTTTCGCAGTACCAGATATCTGATCCTCCCTCACCTCCAGGTATATCTGCAGCGAAAAAGAGATATTTTCCATCATTGCTAATAAAAGGGTGACCAACATTCCAGAGTGGATCATTGTGCTCGAATGGCCTGATATTAGTCCAGCTGTCTCCTTCCTTATCAGCAATAAATATTCCCTTGTTATTAGAGATCCCCCTTTTCATTGCATCTTTACCCGTCCTGATATTACTTGTAAAATAAATCTGACTGCCATCGGGAGTAAAACAAAAGGGACCCTCGTGTACCATGCTAAGGTCTCCACCAAAAAGCACAGGCTTATCCCAGGCCATAGTATCTTTTTTTGGAGCAAAGTAAATATTGTATATATGCTCACCGTTAAACTCCCTTACATCTGTAAATGCTGACAGATTCCGGTCAGAGCAAAAAAAGATCCCGTCTTTTGTCAGCACCGGCGACATATCGTTATACAGGTTTGAACTTAAAGGCAGACGCTCTATCCTGTAGAGCTCATTATTCTGTGCAGACAGGCTGGCCGCAAAGCCGAGTAAGAATATAATTGATATATATATCCTGCTTTTCATCTTAAAAATACCTTGGATTTGAAGCACTTACTCTTTTCCCAAAATCAAAACGCAGTGCTACCTCGTGGGTTCCGCCGATAAAACTGCTTATAGCTCCCATATTATAATCGTAAGAATAACCAAGCCTGAGCTGCTGTGACACCTGCAGCTCGAGCAGGGCCACAAGTGCTTCTTCACCAATACGCCATGATGCACCCAGCCATAGAAAATCGTAAAGAATAATATTGGCATTGGCATCCAATCTCAGCAAACCATTCAAACTGTACTTCATAAGAAACGATGGTTTAAGCTTTACATTTTCTGAAACAGAGAGCAGGACACCACCGGTCAACAACACATCCATATTACTCATACTGAATCCGGGGCCTATACTATAGTTTGAAGTATCAATCTCCCACGAAATAAGTGCCGGCACAGCCGCACCTATAAAGAAGTTCTGACTAACATAATACAAGCCTGTACCTACGTTATACATATTGCGTTTTTCTACTTCCCCGCTAAAGGCCGGGTCATTATTCTCCATACCAACAACTCCCCTGTAATCTGCGGTCAGCATATCCATTCCAGCCTTCAGCCCGAGCGACCATTTACCCCTGTCAGTATTTATATGGAAGGCATAATACCCGAAAAAACTTGTTTGCTTTGTCACACCGTAGGTCATATGATTTACCGAGAATCCCAGTGCAACCCTTTCCTTCTTAAGGGGGGTGTGTACAGAAAATGATGCAAGAGTATTTTCGCCGTCAAAGCCAAGCATGCGTTTTCTTCCTGAGAGAGCTATGGAAAGAGCATTTCGTGTGCCGGCATAAGCAGGATTTACAACAAGGCCATCGAGCAGGTACTGGCTGTAAAGCGGGTACTGGCTTCCTACGGAATAAGTTTCAGGGTCATCCTGTGCATGGACTGACAGGCCGAGAAGTGCCAGTAAGAGCACTGCTATGTATCCTCTGGTTTTCAATAACTGCGTTTTAGAATTAAATACCCTTTCATCTGGCTTATATGTCTGCCCTCAATATTCAGGAAATAATAATAGGTACCGTCGGGCAGCGGATCACCATTTTTCATGTCTCTTCCATCCCACATATTATCGTAGTTCTTCATCCTGTATACAAGCGTGCCCGTCATATCGGTAATTACCAGTTCATTCGGAACTATTACGCCATCCTTTTCCAGTCCGTCGATAATAAACCTGTCATTGATTCCATCATTGTTTGGAGAAAATCCCGGGTTAATCACAAGTGTCCTTACGCTAATGTCTGCATTATCACTCTTAGCAGGGCAGCTGCCATTTGTTACCGTCCAGGTAAACCGGTAATCTCCTTCAACCAGATTTTCTACCACTGCAAAAGGATCATTTATACTGCTTATATAATCATTTATATTCTCCCCGTTTATCGACCATGTTCCTGTAAATTCCTGGAATGCTGCAAGCGGTGTAGCACTCATAATATAATTAGTTGTAAGGGCTGCCAGCGTGGTATCCGGTCCGGCATCAACAATAACCGAGTCGACCGGTTTAAAAAAGCTTACTTCAACAGAATCTGAATCTATACACTGCCAGTTTCTTTCTGTCCAGTGGAAGATATATGAGCCAAAATCTCCAACTGTAACCTCACTATCCTTAACATTAGCTGCTGTAAAGCTATTGCTTACCGCAGCATAGGTGGTCCAGGTACCGGTACCCACCGATGGGCTTGCATTCAATACTGCAGTAAGACCACAGGCACCGAAATCCACACCGGCATCGGCAGATGGAACAGTATAAACCTTGTGATTCTGCGAACCATTTAACACTGTTGCCAGGCATCCATTTGCATCTGTTACCGAAGCCAGGGTGTAGAGATAATCATAGGGATCTTCAGGGTAATAGCTGTAGCTATGTGAGAGGCCGGCCGACTGACCGGTGAGATTGGTACCGTTAGCATCAGAGATCACAAAATCGTAAGGAGCCAGCCCGCTTACAAAGCTAAGACCAATATTTACCTCTTCTCCTGCACAGGTGGTATCGTCGGGTACGGCAAGAATAGTTCCTTCAGGCAGATCCCATATTCCTATTGACACCGTATCAGATATATCGACGCAGCATCCTTCCGGTCCGCTGGTAACTATTCGTCTGTAATATGTCTCGACCGTAAGCGGTGGAGGACTATAAGATTCTGTGGCATTTACCCCGGATGCAGTATTGAAATCGACATTATTGATACTTTCCTCCCATGCAAAAGAGTACGCAAGATCGCCACCTCCTAATGCTGTCACAGTAGAAAGCGGATCGGGAGTGGTATTAAAGCATACCATCTGGTCTGCCGACAGGCTATTTCCTGTAATTGAAGGTAAAATATTTACTGTTATTACAGAACTGGTTTCTTCGCATTCACCCATATATGTGGTTCTCCTGTAATAAGTAGTCCCTGTGAGTACACCCGGATCGTAGTCTTCGCCGTTGTTAGTGCCGATTGCCGGCACCCAGTTAGTATTGTCGATACTCTCTTCCCAGTAAAAGGCCGGAGCAAGCAGATCACCTCCTGTTGGGGTCAGACCGTTAAGGATATTAGGATCGCCGCCTGAACAGAGTGTTGTATCGCTGCCTCCTGAAAAAAGTTGAATCTCAAAATCAAGTATAGGGTAATGCACATCTACCCGGAATACAGCACTCGTGTCGTAGCACTCGGTCTGGGTAACTATTCGCCTGTACCAGGTAGTGTCTGTAAGTACTTCACCCGGAAAGTCTTCTGTTGTGACTCCTGTATTTGTCCAGCTTAGATTGTCTATGCTCTTTTCCCAGATAAATCCATTGGTCTGGCCCGGATCACCGCCAGTTATTGATGCCAGGGTAGTAAGCGGATCAGTTAAATCTCCGGCACAATATGTTGTATTGACTGAGCTAAGTTCGTTTCCGCTGATATCAGACCACATTTTCAGTATTACAACATCTGACGAATCCTTACACACATCGCCTGCACCTGAATATACATAACGTCTGAAGTACTGGTTTGTATCCCTGGCAAAAGTATTCTCTACTGGGTTATAATTTTGCTGGTTAAAGGTACCGGCAGCGTTGGCGTATGTATCAGTAAGGTTATCATCATCACTAATTCTCCATTCATAGCGATAGCTGCCATCTCCCCCACCCGGAACAGATCCGGTAAGATCTGTAAAAAGACGGTCCTCACATATAACCTGGTCGGCAGAGATTGTATTCGAATTTATTGGCGTCAGCACTGTAATTGTATCAACCTCTGATGTATCTATACACACCCCGGATCTGACCTCACGGTAATAATACATGGTAGTGTTAAGTGAAGGCGGATCAAATGCTTCTGAATCTGAAGTACCTGTCGCAGAGCTCCATGTGCCAGGATTAATATTTACATCCGATTCAAACCATCTGAATGAATATATGCCATTCCCATTTTCCACAGCACCTATTGTGTTCAGGGCAATCGGGTCCTGGCCCTCGCAGATTGTATCTGAATAGCCGATAATATTACCCGTAATATCGGGTTGAACATAAAATACTATTGCTTTGCTGGTATCGGTAAGTGCCGGAGCTCCGCTATCTGTAACCACCCTTCTGAACCAGACTGTATCTGTTTCCTGCTCGTCTGGTATGAGGTCGCGGGTATCAGTAGTGCCCGGATAATCAAGCCAGGTATTATTATCATAACTGCGTTGCCAGAGATACGTATAACCCGGGGTGCCACCAACAGGCTGAGTACCAATTATTTTATATGGAAACTGGTTTGAGCAGATTGAATCGATATCTGTTTGTGATACACTTGATTGTATCGTATTAAATAGAAAGCCATTAAGGCGAAGGGCAAGATTATTATCAACATCTCCTGATGCAGCTTTTGGTCGTAAGTCAGCCCCCGGCAATGCTGTGGGATAATTTATAATGCCATTATTTCCACCAGACACTGATTCAGCAACGCTGCTGTTTGCAGTAAATCCAGGATTTGCATATACCAGTCCGCCGCCACCACCGCCGCCATAATTATACTCCAGGGAGGCCCGGCTATGACCGCCCCTGCCACCTGTTGCATTAATATTTACATTTGTAGCATTATCTACAGAGCCGACAGACAGGACAACAGAACCACCGGCACCTGCCCCCCCTGCTCCACCAGTCCCAAGGTCGGGTACTGTAGCCACTGATTCACCGCTGGAAATAATTGAAAATCCCCCGCCTATTAAACTATCGGCCAGAATAAAAATAATGCCACCACCGTTTCCGCCATGCGATGCCGGTCCTGATGTATATCCTGATGCTCCGCCGCCGCCGCCCATTACGACAGGATCCCATCCAAGAGCAGTTTCAATACCCGAGCCACCCTGTCCGCCGGTAAGGTTTATGCAGTCGTCACCCCCACCAGGATTACCTGAATCGCGGTTACCTCCGCCGCCGCCACCACCAAATTTGCCATTACCGCCGCCGCCTGCATTAAGCACATTACCATATCCCCTTGCATGGTCGGCAAAAAGTAATAAGGAACCGTCTGCGATATGACTTGCAATTCCTTCTCCTTTAATACCGGCCGCATTTGTAAGGTAAGGATATGCATTTAGTCCTGCCCCGTTCCATCCGTCAGAAACACATGCACCTGCCACCACATCAGCAGTACCTCCCCTGAATCCCTTACCAGAAACATTTATATTGGCATTTAGGGTGAGCGTTCTTCCTACAATCATTGCCAGTACACCTCCGGTTCCCGATACACTGTCCCAGGCAGCTGTGGTAAGTTCCGCGCTAACAACTGCATCACCATAGGATGGGACTTTAATCATCTGAACCGCTGCTTCCGGGTCAAAGGCCAGGTTATCAATCAGGTTACTCCTGAATTTAGCCCTGTAGGGGCCTGAACCGGTAAAAGACTCAATAATCAGGAACTCATACCATCCATACCTGCCTTTAAGCAGGTTTCCGTTACCATAGAGCGAACCATCCTGGTCGGGCGTGGTTGGTGGTGCTGTTTCACCTATACGAATACCTACACCCTTCATCTGGATTAGTAAAACCGTATCATTCACGGCAAAACCCGGATTTGAGACTATTCGCACATAGTCTACTCCGACAGAATCAACTTTTGCATAAATATTCAGTCCGGAGCCGGATATATTTTCCTGTCCCCTGCTCTCTGTAACAAGAGTAAAGAGCATAATAATCACAGAAAATACGCATAAAATATTAGTCCGGATATACAGTTTCATTTGGCTCCAGTTCAACAATGCTAATATAACTAAAATCAAATACTATCCAATCGCATTTTTTGCTTTTAGATAGTATATGTTCTGACTTACATAATTGCTTATACGTTGCACCACCTGATTAGTTTCTGGCCAGGGAGATTAAAGGAAAGTCTATAATGAAAGTTGTTCCCTTATCCACTTCAGACCTGTAGGTGATAGTACCATTGGCTGTCTCGACTATCCTTTTCACAATGGCAAGGCCAATTCCCATACCCGATGACTTGGTAGTAAAATTAGGAATAAACATCTTATCTCCCATATCGTCGGGTATGCCAACACCATTATCTGAAACTGATATCAGCACCCTGTCTTCTTCTGTTTTCAGGCCTATATCAACCACACCTGTCCTGTTCGAAGGAATAGACTGTACAGCATTACGGATCACATTGGTAAGCATGCTGTATATCTGCTCCTTATCGGCATATATAATTACTTCTTTCAGGTCAGGACAGGATATATTAATCGACACATTACGTATATTCTTAAATAATTCGGCCGAGCTGTTAATCTGGGCAAGCAGGTTTATCTCCCTTGGATTAGCCTGGGGCATACGTGCAAAGTTCGAAAACTCTGTTGCAATAGAAGACAGATTATCAATATTCTCGATCATATTATCGGCAAATGCCTTGATATGCTTATCAAATTCAGGGTGCTTATGGCTCCATGATTTCTGCAATTGCTGCACGTTCAGTTTCATCGGGGTTAAGGGATTCTTAATCTCGTGTGCGATTTGTTTTGCCATATCCCGCCAGGCTCCTTCCCGTTCAGAACGTGCAAGCTTAAGTGCACTTTCATGCAATTGCTCAAGCATTTCATTGTACTGGTTTACCAGCTTGCCTATCTCATCATGACCACGGTATTCAAGCTTATTGCTCTTGCCCTCAAGCGTAACAGATGCAAGGCCTTCGCTTAGCATCCTTAAAGGAGCAGTTAGTCTTACTGCAATAAATACGGCTATACCCATAGCTATAACTATCAGGAGCAATGAGAAATTAACCATGGTAACTACCAGGTTGGATATTTCTTCCGATAACTTGGATTGCATGGCAAAATAAGGCAGGTTAAGATAGGCCAGGACTTCGTTCCTGTAATTATTGAAAGGCATATAGGCTGAGAGGTATTTCAGGGAACCTATTTTTTCTTCCTGTATAAACTGTGCTTCGCCAAATTCTTTCAGTTCCGAATATGCCATAAAATCCATCCTGGTTCCCTTCAGATCCTTATCGAAAACCTCCCTTCTTGATGTTGCCAGCAAATCACCTTCGGTTGTGTAGAGATTAATATCGGTAAAGAAGACATTGCTGAACTTCACAAGCAGGGCATCAAGGCTTGGATAGGCATCCTGGTGCCACCCGGCAGAAAGCACGTCTTCGCCCGAAAGCTTATGATCGAGCTCAATATACACTGAATTGAGTTTTTCGCTTATATTATCAAAATGCTTGCTCCTGTACTGTTCTGTACTAAGGCTTATTACCACTGTGCCTATTGCAATAACCGAACCCAGCAAAACCAGGATAAAGGCATACTGAAGTTTTTGCCTGAAATCAACACGGCTGAATCCGACGCTTTCAGGTGGCCTGAGAAACACGATGCTCAGGGTGAACAGTATAAAATAGATTATAAAGATATAGGTGAAATTGATAAGTACATTTTGAAACTTCAGTACAGGCCTGGCAATTACAATAGCTATATCGTTCGAATTCCTGTACACCAGGCATTCGAAATTTTCCTCCCTCACCGATACCATTGCCTCAACATCTGTATTATTGTATTTCAATTCAAGATTAAAAGGATAAGATCCGGATTGAAGCACCAGTGAATCGCCTATATACTTTGCAAAAGAATACTTCATCCATGAATATTGGTCAATATATTCCCTGTTTTGCAGAAGCTCAGGATAGCCCGGAAGGGTATTCTCAATTCTCCTGATAAATTCAATAAAGAGACCTGTTTTTTCTGCCTCCTCATGCTTAAACAATACTTTGCCCAGGTAGTATGAGCGTCCGGAACTATTATCCAGCAAACAAAGACTGCTATCTATAATAGCTGTACCATCCATCATTCTGGATTCAAAGAATTCAAAGCAATTTACTTCTTTCTCTTTTTCAGGTAAAAGCAGGGGCGAATCATAGTTGCACAGGGTATAAATAATATCATACTGGTTCCAGAAAGCGTCAAAATATGCCGAATCCAGGTAATTGTAAATATTCGTTACATCATTAGTAATAAAATAGTCAAGTGTCATCATCGACTTTAGCAGCGAGTCACTCTCCAGTGCCGGCCACTTCTCGAGGAGCAGTAATTCTGCCATCGGATCGTTAGAATCGCTGTACTTAACTGCCTCAAGTTTTAGTTTATCAATCTCTGAATCGGCAACCCTGTACGAAGAAAACCAGGCTGTATAAATACCGATGACAAGAGAGAGTGAAATTGAGTTTATAACAATAATGGTCTTCCCCTTTCTGAACAGCCATATCAGGTATACAAAGCTTATAAAAGACAGAACAGGGAATAAGGGATTCTGACCTCCGGCTATATAAATGATAACAAGAAATATAAGGGGAGCTATCATCGAATTAACAAATAACTTTCGCCCCGCCGAAGAAAACATCATAAATACCCTGCTCAGGTATATTACAAGACCAGCAGGCAAAATTGCTGCAGAAAAGAAAGTAATAACAGTAAAGTAATCGATGTCAAGCACCTTATGAAATTCAAAACTGATATTCGAATCTGTAATTAACGAAGCAAGCAGAGCATTAAAAAGATAGTAAACAGAGGAGGCAATCAGGAGGTGAATTGACAATGCTGCTATACCTCTTAAATACTTGCTTTCATTCTTCGGACACCTGTAACATAATTTATTAAATGTATAAGAGACATACATAAAGAGCAGGGCAGCCAGGAAAAGGTGTCCCGGTGATGGGATCAGCTCTCCTGCTGTATACCTGTAAGGGGAAAAAATATCCAGCTTGTTTATAAGGTCGGGTTTACCCGAAAACAGGAAGACCAGATATATAAGCAGTGCTGAAAATACTGCTGCCGTAACTCCTCTCCAGCCTTCCAGGTACTTGTATATCAAACTGTTTACAAGCAGGAGAAGAAGGAATAAAAAAGCAGACCACAAAAGAACAGCAAGCAGCAGGAATTTTGTATTAAAGCCGCTGGTCCTGTCAAATACTACCGAAAATAAATATTCTCCATCCAGGCCAGTCACCATATACCCTTCGGTGGGATCCTGAGAAAAGGTACATTTTTCCGGGAGTCCGAAATAGCTGTTAAACCCAGACTCTATATAATCATTGCGAATAGTATATGAATTATAAATATCTACCAGCAGAAGATAAATTTCATCCCCCTTAATTACTGTGTCTGTTACTACCCACCTGTTATGCACTTTCTGGAACCTTGAACACAAAAGTGAAGCAGTCGGTTCAGAAGGAAGATCAAAACCAATTCCCGACCAGGCAGACAGGGTGCCATCCTTATAAGTTGCAACAGTGATCCCTTTCTCCTCTGATCCTTCCTTCAGACTTTCAATATCCTCTTCAGATAGTTTATCCGACTCAATAATATGCCTGATAAGCTCAAAACCTTCTTTTTCAGCCTTCACAAGTCTCCGGTTGAAGTCCTTGACTTTCTCCCTGTACTTCATCTCGCTGTTATAAAGCAGATCAGATGCAATACATGCAACAGTTACAATGGCAAGCCATATTGCAAGTAAACGGATAGTATTATTACCTTTCATCAAAGTTATTCATTATGATAGGGGTAAGCCTTAATAATTGACAAAGCACGGTACATTTGCTCTGCAAACAATAACCGTACCAGTTGATGTGAGAAAGTCATCGACGATAAAGAAATGCGGTAATCTGCCCTGCCGTACATTAACTCATTAAATCCATACGGACCACCAATAACAAATAATAATCTCTTATAACTTTTATTAAAAGCCCCTGAAAGGAATTCTGAGAAGGCAACAGACGATAAAGACCTACCTCGTTCATCAAGCAATATAATGCAGTCGCCAGGCTTAAAGAATTTATTGAAACGATGTGCTTCCTCATTTATCTGCTCAGCCATGGTCAGGGTCTTCCTGTTCTTCAGGTCAGCCAGGGTATGTATCTCATAAGGGATAATTTTCTTTATCCTGGATGTAAAATCATCAATCCCCTTGCGGAGATACTCCTTATCTGTTTTTCCTATCTGTACAAGTACTGTTTTCATCCCTGAGCAGGTATAAAGCCTGGATTTGATGTAAACTTACAAAGAAATCATTTTAATACTAAATTTATGGTATATTGAAAGCTGACTCTGCCAGGGAGTTTTACTTATTGATATTTTTCGATAAATTTGCCTGATCAGATCTTATTGCATCAAATAATTTGATTATGAGAAAAATCTGTTTACTTATTATTCTTACACTGTCTGGTCTTCAAGCGGTTTTATCACAGCAATCCAGTATACCCGGCGAATTATCCCTTGCCTTTAAAACAGGCAATGTTGAAAGGATATCAGAATATCTCAATTCAACAGTAGAACTGGTTATCCTCGACAAGGAAGACTTCTACAGCAAGAAAGTTGCAAAGAGTATTCTTTCAGATTTTTTCAGCAACCACCCTGCCAGGGAATTTGTTATAAAGCACCAGGGCGGACAGAACGATGCAAATTTTGCAATTGGTAATCTTAAAACCACCAAAGGATCTTTCAGGGTTTATTTCCTTTTAAAGAAGGTCGACTCCACCCCACTGATCCATCAGCTCAGAATTGAAAAGGATGATTCGGGAAGTAATTAATAAGCTTATAGCACGGGCATTCGAAGAGGATATCGGGGATGGCGATCATACCTCCCTTTCATGTATCCCTCCTGCCTCAGAAGGAAAAGCAGAATTACTGGTTAAGGATAATGGAATAATTGCCGGCCTTGAAGTAGCAGAGATGGTATTTAAGTATGCCGACCCGGGCTTATCTGTAAATTGCTTCCTGCGGGACGGTGACCGGGTAAAAAAAGGAGATATTGCATTCGAGGTACAGGGAAAGCAGCAATCCTTACTCAGGGCAGAAAGACTTGTTCTGAATATCCTCCAGAGAATGAGTGGTATAGCAACTGAAACAAGAAGGTATGCTGATGAGCTGAAAGATTTTAAAACCAGGGTACTTGATACACGTAAAACCACACCTGGATTCAGGATACTGGAAAAAGAGGCTGTAAGGATAGGAGGAGGTGTTAACCACAGGATGGGCCTCTATGATATGATCATGCTTAAGGATAACCATATTGATTTTGCCGGGGGTATAAAGGAAGCGATAAGCAGAGCACGAAGCTACCTGGCCAAAACAGGGAAAGACCTGAAAATTGAAATAGAGGCAAGGTCGATGGAGGAGGTCAGGGAGATTTTAAGCATTGGAGGAGTTGACAGGATTATGCTTGATAACTTTACACCTTCCCAAACGCTGGAGGCAGTAAATCTTATCCGGGGAAGATTTGAAACTGAATCATCAGGAGGTATAACATTTGATACCCTGCGCGAATATGCAGCCTGTGGAGTGGATTTTATATCAGTTGGTGCACTTACGCACCAGGTAAAGAGTCTTGATCTGAGTTTGAAAGCAGTGAAATGATAAAGCTTACAAAAGATATGCTCAGACCATTTACCGGCTGGATTAAGAAACTTGTTCTTCCGGGATTTGACCGCGTCCCTATATATTATGTAATAAGCTTCTTCCTGAGAGGATTTAAGAAAGGTGCACTTGTTACCCGGGCATCAAGCATAGCTTTTAACCTGATGCTGGCACTGCTGCCTTCCTCATTCTTCCTCTTTACCCTGATTCCGTTTATCCCCATACCTAATTTCCAGACAGAACTTATTCGTCTTTTCGAAAATATTGTTCCCGAGAATGCTTATATCCTGGTAGAATCAACAATAATTGATGTGATAACCACTAAAAGCGGAGTATTCCTGGTAATAATGTTTTTTGCATCGGCCATTATGTCATCAAACGGAATACATGCCCTTATTCATGCCTTTGTTGTTTCTGACCATCAGTTCGAAACACGAAGCTGGGTAGCACAGAGAAGGGTCTCTTTCAGCCTTCTTCTTATTGTTGTGTTCCTTATTGCCTTATCAGCACTGCTGCTTATTTTCGGAAGGGATCTTGTTCAGATTCTGGTAGACAGGCATATACTCAGAACCAACTGGGTATTCTATATTATTATGATAATGAAATGGATTCTTATAATTGCATCACTGTTTCTTGCAATATCTTTCCTTTACTATCTTGCACCTTCCAGGAAGGCAAAGTTCAGGTTCTTCTCTGCAGGCGCTACCCTGGCTACCCTATTGTTTATTGCAACCTCGCTCGGATTTTCAGCCTACGTTAACAACTTCGACAACTACAATAAGCTCTACGGGTCGATGGGGACAATCCTTGTAATACTTTTGTGGCTTTACCTGAATTCAATCTCGCTTCTTATAGGTTTCGAGCTTAATGCAAGTATAAAAACTGCAAATATCAGTAAGGAAAACGAGCTTACAGAAAACTAGCTGCAATGCAGAAACCTGTTAACAAGCTCTGATATCTCTTCTTTTTTACCATAAAGCCTCTCGCTGAGATCCCTGTCGTCAAATGACTTTAACCTGCTTATAATATTATCAATAAGGCCGGACGGAAACACTTCTCCCTCCTGGTACAGCTGACGGTCTTCCCCGAGACATTCAGCCGATTCGAAGCAAGAGGCAGGTAAGGAATCCAGCGATTCAAGCCTGGACCTGTTCTCTTCGCTGAAAATATTTACCGACACGTAAAGGTCTTCAGCCACTCTCAGCGATTTGTCATCCCTGAGACCATAGCCGGCTGCCATTACCAGTCCGGCCATCAAAAGATACAGATCAGCCGAGCCATCAGGCGCCCTGAATTCAACAGTTTGTTTACTATCAGTTAATTGAATATCCGAATCTTCCCCGGGGTTGGCATCCAGTATCATATCAGACTTTCCAAGCCAGCCAAGCGGAACCCTTACCAGAACCGACCTGTTTCTGTCGCCCCAGCAAATATTTGTAGGTGCTTCCTGGTGAGGAACCAGCCTCAGGTATGAAGTAGGAATAGTATTGCCAAAGGCAGTAAGGGATTTTGAAAAACGTAATATTCCTGCAATCATTTTCTTTGCAGTATCGCTTAGTTTTGCTCCGTCAACCATGGCGTTTCTTCCATCCTTCTCAAGCAACATGTGAATATGCAATCCGCTGCCGGCTTTTCCCACTGTTATTTTGGGTGCAAAACTTACTTCCACACCATATTCAAATCCCAGCATCCTTACTATCCACTTTGCAATTACCAGCTGGTCAACAGCTTCTTCCACCTCGCAGGGAAGAAACTCAATTTCATGCTGCTCATAATCCTCTCCCTCGCTTGTAAAGCTCCCGACTTCTGAATGACCATACTTGATCCTGCACCCTGCACTCGCACACAGCCTTAAGGCTTCAACCCTGAGATCTTCAAATTTCGCAAAAGGTTTTGTCTGGTGGTAACCTTTCTGGTCAACAAGCGGGTACAGATCATCCTTATACGACCTTACATAATACTCCAGTTCACCAAGGGCTTTCATCCTCATACCACTTTCTTCCCTGAATTTGCTATAAGCCTTTCTCAGGATATTCTCAGGCGCACTGTCAAGCGGATTTCCCTCCGAGTTATAAAAGGAACAAAGAATCTCGAGGGTTGGTTCTTCGGTAAAAGGATTTAGAAATGCTGTCCTGTACCTCGGAATTACATACAGGTCGCTCGATCCTGCTCCAACAAATGAAAAAAGACTCGAGCCATCAACTCTTTCACCCGTAGTAAGTATCTGTTCAAGATGTTCCCTGCTTGAAAGAACAAAGTTCAATGACTTAAGTTTTCCATCTTCAGCAACATACCTGAAGTTAATCATCTCAATGCCCTTTGCTTCAATAAACTTTACCAGGTCAGCCTTTGTAAAATTACTGGCAGGTTTTTTCAGAAACTGAACCAGCTGGTTTGGGTTCATCAATATGTTATTGTTATTCATTATTGTAAAATATTATGGTAATGACTTTTCTCTAAGGAGGAATGCAAATATAGAAATTTCATAATTCAGCACAAATGTCTATTGTCATTCGCTAAATTGTTAATGCGGAGGTAAATTATTAACTAAGATTCAAACTTTTTTATATTTTTGACGGATAATCTCCGGTTTACCATGAAAAGAGGTATAATATTTTTGGTATTGATTGTTTCTCTCTCAGCAGGTTGCAGGAAAGAATCGGGAGATTATTATATGACAAACCTGCTTGCTGCAGAATATTTCAACGAAATAGAAGCCTATTGCAATGCCGAGGTAGCTCAACTCTGGGGGAAAAATCTCTATGGACCCATTATGATAGTAAACCCTTCTACCAGGGAGATATATGCAAATATGCCTGATGAGGAAGGCCTTCTTAAACCCAGGGATGGTATCTATGTTGGCACATTCCCAAGGGAAAGAATCATGTCAAACAGTAGTCCGGTTGTATATGGCGCAACTATGTTTGGGATGGTGCAGATGTGGTCTGAAAAGTACGAAAGTCCCTACAGGATTAAATCGAGTGCTGTACACGCACTGTTTCATTGTTTCCAGGAAGGTAACAGCATAGATTTCAGGGGCTATGATACCAGTCACCTGAAAGAAAGAACTGCCAGGATGTATGTAAAGCTTGAATGGAAAGCACTCCAGAGAGCAATCCGTACATCCGGTGAAACAAGAAAACAGGCCATCAGGGATGCGCTTATCTTCAGGTCGGCCCGCAGAGAAATGTATCCCCGGTATATTGAGTATGAAAATCATTTTGAAAACTACGAGGGCCTTACCACCTTTACCTATACTCTTATCTGTAATCTTACTCACGATGAGTATGTGAGGAAATTACTCAACTATTATGAAAGGGTATACGGGCGTATGTCATATACACTCTCCTGGGGCTTTCTCAGCGGAGCACTTTACGGACACCTGCTTTATGAAGCTGATTTTGATTTCACAAGCCTTCTCGAAAAAGATTTTGACCTTGGAGCATTAACAGGCGAAAGATATGAAATCGACCTTCCTGAAATTTCAAGAGATGTTGCAGGCTCACTTGCCATTAATTATGATATAGATGCAATCAACCGTGAAGAGCAGGAAAAGGAATCTATCGTTATGGAGAGGCTTCACAGGAAGGTATCAAAATTTGTGGATAAACCGGTTATTTTTATCGACCTCGAATCACCATATTTCAGCTATGAGCCGGAAGATATGGAACTTGCTGATTCGCTTGGGATAATTTACAATACCTTAAGGGTGACTGATAACTGGGGCAGAATTTCGGTTGATGACGGTGGCTGCCTGGTTTCACCCAACCTTGATTTCCTGAGAGTGCCGGCAAAAAACATTAAGATTGAAAAGAACCATATAACAGGTGATGGATGGCACCTTGTCCTTAACAACAGCTGGGAACTTGGCACCCTCAATGACAATTATATTGTCAAAAAGCTTATCCCCTGATATCTTTACTTTTTAAGGTTAGCCAGTCTTTTTTCGAGCACAGCAAGCTTTGTTTCAGCATCAGATTGCTTTTTCTTTTCCATTTCAACCACCTTTTCGGGAGCATTATTTACAAAACTTTCGTTACTGAGTTTTTTCATTACGCTGTTTAGAAAGCCTTTCTGGTACACAAGGTCTGCTTCTATCTTCTTTATCTCAGACTCTACATCCATGAGTTCACCAACAGGAACATAATACTCTGTTGTGCCGGCAATAAACGACATTGCTCCCTCAGGTTTCGTATCAACCAGTTCAAAATTCTCCAGATTTGCCAGGCGGCTTATTACCGCGGTTAAGCTCTTAAGTGCCGGTTTACCCGTATACAACAATGTTAGCTTATCACGGCTGGGAATATTTTTCTCACTTCTGACTGTGCGCACAGAACTTATTATCTGGCGGGCAATATCAAATTCTTTCAGGCTTGCTGAATTATAAACATCCTGTGCAGGCTGTTTCTCAAGCATGATACTTTCCTCTTCCCCCCTCCTGGTGAGCAACTGCCAGATCTCTTCTGTAATAAAGGGCATAAAGGGATGAATAAGTTTCATCATCTCATCAAAATAGGAAATGCTTTTCTCCAGGGTCCTGGTATCAATAGGTTTCTGGTAATCTGGTTTTACAGCTTCGAGGTACCAGCTCGAGAAATCTTCCCAGAACAAACGATACACTATCATCAGGGCATCGCTGATCCTGTACGAGCTGAAGGCCCTGTTATACTCTTTTACAGCTTCCTGCAGCCTGTTGCCAAACCATTCAATCGCCTCGGCTGCCCAGGGGGGCTGAGCTGCTGATTCAGAGCTTTCCCAACCCTTAACCAGCCTGAAGGCATTCCATATCTTATTTGCAAAGTTCCTGCCCTGCTCAGGCAGACTGTCGTCATAGAGAAGATCATTACCCGCAGGAGAACAAAGCAACATTCCTACCCTCACACCATCGGCACCGTATTTCTCTATAAGCTTAAGAGGATCAGGTGAATTGCCCAGCGATTTCGACATCTTCCTTCTCTGCTTGTCCCTAACCAGCCCATGCAGGTATACATCACTGAATGGCTTTTCTCCCCTGTATTCATATCCTGAAATTATCATCCGCGCTACCCAGAAAAACAAAATCTCGGGAGCCGTGATAAGTGCATTGGTAGGATAGTAATATTTTATATCACTGTTATCCGGTTCAAGTATTCCATTAAAGCAGGTAATAGGCCAGAGCCACGAGGAAAACCAGGTATCAAGCACGTCCTCATCCTGCCTTATGTCGGCCAAAGTCAATTCCGGCCTGCCACTTTCCTCCCTGGCTTTCAGAAGAGCTTCTTCCTCTGTTTCTGCCACAACATAATCGTTTGCACTATAATAATAGGCAGGTATGCGGTGACCCCACCAGAGCTGCCGGCTTACGCACCAGTCCCTCACATTCTCCATCCAGTGCCTGTAAACATTCTTGAATTTCGCAGGATGAATTTTTATATCATCCTCCATTACAGCTTTTAATGCCGGAAGGGATAGCTCCTCCATTTTCAGAAACCACTGCATCGACAGTTTAGGTTCTATTACAGCACTGGTCCTTTCTGACCGGCCAACCTTGTTTTTATAGTCTTCCACCTTTATAAGATGGCCTGTTTCCTTAAGCATGTCGCTGGCAAGAACTCTCGCCTCAAACCTGTCTGAACCAACAAAGAGGCCTGCTTTCTCTGACAGTGTTCCGTCATCGTTAAATATATCAATGGATTCAAGCTTATGCCTCACACCAATTTCATAGTCATTAATATCATGCGCAGGTGTAATCTTCAGACAGCCTGTTCCGAATTCCATATCAACATACTCATCGAAGATTACAGGCACTTCCCTGTTTACCATCGGCACAATAACACGCTTTCCCTTCAGGTGTGAGAACCTGGTATCGGCCGGATTTACGCATACAGCTGTATCTCCAAGTATTGTTTCGGGCCTGGTGGTAGCTATAGTTACAAAAGAGCCTTCGCCAACAATCTCATAATTAACATAATACAACCTTGAATCCTCTTCTGTATAAACCACTTCCTCATCCGATACCGCTGTCTGAGCCTGGGGATCCCAGTTTACCATTCTTACTCCCCTGTATATCTTACCTTTTTCATAAAGGTCGATAAATACCCTGATTACAGATTTATACCTGTCCTCATCCATTGTAAAGAGAGTACGGTCCCAGTCGCAGGAAGCTCCCAGCCGTTTTAACTGCTCGAGTATTATCCCGCCGTGCTTATGGGTCCACTCCCAGGCATGCTCCAGGAACTCATCCCTGCCAAGATCCCTCTTCTCAATTCCCTCGCTCTTAAGCTTGGCAACAACCTTGGCTTCTGTAGCAATTGAAGCATGATCGGTACCGGGCACCCAGCAAACATTCTTACCATTCATTCTTTCTCGTCGCACAAGTACATCCTGGATGGTATTATTCAGCATATGCCCCATATGAAGAACACCCGTAACATTTGGAGGTGGTATTGTAATTACATAAGGCTCACGCTCATCAGGTGTGCTCCTGAAAAGACCTCTCTTCATCCACTCTTTATACCACTTCCCCTCTGCAGAAGCCGGGTTATACTTTGAAGGAATATCCATAATCTCATTCTGTTTTTCGATCCACAAAAATACACAAAATTGGAAGAATGAAGTTATTAAGGAATGTAATAATGGAAGAATGGGAGAAGGGAACTAAGCTTCCTGTATTTAATCATTCCAATCTTCCACAAAAGTCATTATTTATTTCCATTTGAATTTTTAAATTTGTGTCCTGAACTAACCAAAAAAAATAATCATGCCAAAAATTTCAGATAAGGGTCTCTCGATGCCTGCCTCACCAATTCGCAAACTTGTTCCATATTCAGAAGAAGCAAAACGAAAAGGTAGAAAAGTATATCACCTAAATATAGGGCAGCCCGACATTGCCACTCCACAGGTTGCACTTAATGCAATCAGGAATCTGCAGCAGACAGTGCTGGCTTATTCACACTCTGCAGGCAATGAATCTTACAGGAAGAAACTTGCCGGCTACTATAAATCAGTAGATATAGATATAGAATATACCGACCTGCTGGTAACAACAGGAGGTTCGGAGGCAGTCCTCTTTGCTTTTCTTACCTGTCTTAATCCGGGCGAAGAAGTAATCGCACCTGAACCCTTCTATGCTAATTACAATGGCTTTGCAACCAGCGCAGGCGTAAATATCGTGCCGGTTACTTCGGTTATTGAGAATGATTTTGCACTACCCCCGATAGAAGAAATAGAAAAGAAAATTACAGACAAAACAAAGGGAATACTTATTTGCAACCCAAACAATCCGACAGGCTACCTTTATTCAAAAAAGGAGCTCCTGCAATTAAGTGAGATTGTTAAGAAATATGATCTGTATCTTTTCTCTGACGAGGTTTACAGGGAGTTCTGCTACGATGGACTGGAGCACTTTTCTGCAATGAATCTGAAAGGCATTGAAGATAATGTAATTATGATGGACTCTGTATCAAAGAGGTACAGCGAATGCGGTGTAAGAATAGGTGCCCTTGTTACACGTAACAAAGAGGTTATTAATACTGCCCTTAAGTTTGCACAGGCAAGGTTGAGTCCTCCCGGACTCGGACAAATTGTTGGAGAAGCATCTATCGATACCCCACCCGGATATTTCAGGGATGTATACGACGAGTATATAGGAAGGCGCGACTTTATGGTAGATGCACTTAATAAGATACCGGGAGTATATTGCCCGAAACCGAAGGGAGCTTTTTATACTGTTGTGAAACTGCCTGTTGACGATGCCGACCGCTTCGCTCAGTGGATACTGGAAGATTTTGAATACGAAAATCAAACGGTAATGATGGCTCCTGCCTCTGGTTTTTATTCAAGTAAGGGTGCCGGCAAGAACGAAGTAAGGATAGCGTATGTGCTTAACCGGGACGATCTCGCAAAGGCAATGGAAACCCTCGAAAAAGCACTTGAAGCCTACCCCGGGAGAGTATAACCTTATTCAGGCATTGACTTACCGTTTACCGTTTACCGCTTCTCACTCATATATCAGGTACTTCGACCTGGTAGCTTTAAATGCTTCCAGGTCTTTCTCCCATGATTGCCTTATTTCATCCTCGCTCAGCCCATCAATTATCTGCTGTTTCAGCTTATCTGTGCCTGCCAGGGTGTTGAAGTAAGGAATAAAAAAGCTGTCTTTATCGGGGAAGAGCGTGTAAGCATTAATCAGCCATTCCAGCTCAAGCCGGTCAAGTGGAACAATGCCCAGCTCCTCTGCCTCTGTGAGGTCAACTCCGAAACATGCTTCACCATTCAGTTTAGGACTTGCAGCACCCGCTCCGGGCCTGGGAGTAAAACTGAAGTCCTTATCAGGATAGTCGGGGTGACCAAACAGCTGGAAAGGATAATCCGTTCCCCTCCCACACGAAAATACTGTCCCTTCAAAAAAACATATGGAAGGATAAAGCCATACCGAGTTCTGGTTGGGAAGATTTGGTGAGGGTGCCACTTCCAGCCTGTATTCCCGGTTGTGATCCCAGTTCAGGCACTCAATCACCCTGAGCTTGCACTCTGCTCCCCCTTCGAGCCAGGCTTCCCCGTTAAGCATCAGCGCGTACTCGCCCACCGTCATTCCATGTGCCACAGGTACAGGCTGCATCCCTACAAAGGACCTGAAAGCAGTATCCAGTACCGGACCATCTACCAGGTGCCCGTTAGGGTTAGGCCGGTCGAGAACAATAAGCGGGATTCCCATGTCCGCACATACCTCCATTACATACTGTAGAGTTGATATATATGTATAGAAACGAGTACCAACATCCTGTATATCAAATAACATGACATCCAGCCCATCCAATTGATCAGCTCCGGGCTTCCTGTTGGCCCCATAAAGTGAAAGCACACTTATTCCCGTAGTAGCATCAACTCCGTCCTCAATATGAGCCCCCGCATCTGCTGTGCCCCTGAAGCCATGTTCGGGGCTGAAAATTCTTTCAACATCTATCCCTGATGAAACAAGCGAATCGACAAGGTGTGTGCCCTCGATCAAAGATGTATGATTGGCTACCACGCCAACCTTCATATCAGTGAGTAAGGGAAAATATAAGTCTGTCCTGGAGGCACCAGTTTTTATCTCACCTGTGCTTCCGGGTTGCGAACAGCCATAAAGAAATGAAAAAAGCAGAAAAAGTGCCGGTAATAGTATCCTTTTCATAGTTATTTTTTATTTCAAAGTTACTTCAAATCAGGCTTACGGTCAAACGCAATATTAACTCCTGCATTTAACAGAATATAATTACTACTTTTACCCTGCAATCTACATTTATTTGAGAACAGGCTTATTTATATCGAGACGTCTTATAAAAGAACAAAAAGCCGGAAATACCTTTTCCAGGCCGGTAAATGTTATTGTAATAACAGGTATTGCCCTGGGCCTGGCCATAATGATTCTTGCCATTGCAATACTCACAGGATTCAAACAATCGATCAGGGATAAAATTGCAGGATTTGCCGGGCATATACAGGTTACAAATTTCGATTCCAACTACTCTTACGAAACAGTACCTGTTTCAGGCAGGCAGGAATTTATTGATAAAATCAATGCTTCAGGAAAAATAAGGAATATCCAGGTTTACGCAACCAAGGCCGGAATTATAAAGACCGATGAAAATATCCAGGGTGTTGTACTTAAGGGAGTGGGACCTGATTACGACTGGAGCTTCTTTGAGTCAAACCTTGTGGAAGGCTCAGTGCCGGAATTATCAGACAGTGTAAGATCTACCGCTGTACTTATTTCAAGAAAGATCTCAGAATTGCTGAACCTGGAGGTGGAAGACGATTTTGCAATGTACTTTGTGCAGGACCCTCCCCGCATGAGAAGGTTTACTGTGAGCGGAATCTATGACACCAGCCTGGAAGAAATGGATAAGATCTTTGTTATCTGCGATATCCGGCAGATAAGACGATTAAACTCATGGGAAGATATGCAGGTTAGTGGTTTTGAAATACTTCTTAAGCGTTTTAAGGATATTGACCTGATGACCTTTGCCGTCAGAGACGCCATAGGCTATAAATTCGAGCAGAACCAGGACCAGCTCAAGGTAAGCAATATCAGGATTAAATATCCGCAGCTCTTTGACTGGCTGGGTTTCCAGGACACAAACGTAATTATTATTATTATCCTGATGCTGGTTGTAGCAGGCTTTAATATGATATCAGGACTTCTGATCCTTATTCTCGAAAAAACAAACCTGATCGGAATTCTGAAGGCCCTGGGCTCATCAGATATTCTTATAAGAAGGATATTTTTATACCAGGCTACATATCTTATTCTAAACGGCCTGCTATGGGGTAACCTTATAGGTCTCGGGCTTGGATTTATGCAGCTTAAGTTCGAATTTATTTCGCTCGATCCTTCTTCATACTACCTTACAAAGGTTCCTGTAAATATTGACCTCTGGCACGTAGCACTGCTTAATGCAGGCACAATATTCGTAATTCTTATTGTGCTTATACTCCCGTCACGGCTGATTTCAAGAATATCTCCCATAAGGGCAATAAAATTTGACTGATTTCAAAATAATTTTTCAGGCCTCTTTACTATAAATTATTCAAATTAATTTTCCAATTACTGAAATTCTTAAGCTAATAAGCATCAGCCGATTTCATTCATCAAATACAGCTAAAGGCATGATTCTGCGGCTGCTTTGATATATCTGTATTCTTGAATAAATTGCTGCAATAAAATAGCAGCGATGAAAGAATTTGATGCCAGGAAGAACTATGAAAATACCCGCAGTATGATAGGGTATGTCGACCTGAGAAATGCTGGCAGGAAGGATTATGAGCGGATTGGCTTTAAATCGGGACTCGAGGTTCACCAGCAATTACTTACAACAAGTAAATTGTTTTGCAGGTGCCCTGCCGGAATATACCATTCACATAATGAATATGACGCCGAGGTAATCAGGCATATGAGGCCAACCCTGAGCGAGCTGGGAGAATATGATGGCACGGCACTGATGGAATTCAAAACCAGGAAGGAGATTGTTTACCGGCTTAATAATGAGAATGCATGCACCTATGAAGTTGATGACACTCCACCCTTCCCTATCGATCCTGAAGCACTGGAGATAGCACTCGAGATCTCCCTTCTTTCAAAGCTTAATATTGTTGGTGAAGTTCATATTACACGCAAGCAATATCTTGACGGGAGCATACCTACCGGCTTCCAGCGTACTGCCATACTTGGTGTTGAAGGGGAGATTGAGCTCTCAAATAAAAAAGTAAGACTTATACAACTCAGTATCGAGGAAGACTCATGCCGTGAAATATCAGATATTGGCCATACCCGTATTTACAAGACCGACCGCCTGGGTATGCCACTTATTGAAACCGTAACCTACCCCGACATGGAAACTCCATGGGAGCTTGCCGAAGCGGCAGAATATATCAGGTACCTTAACAGGAGTACCGGTAAGGTCCGCACAGGAATCGGAGCAGGTCGTGAGGATGTAAATGTCAGCTGCCGGGGCGGAAGCAGGGTAGAAATAAAGGGCGTGTCGCATAACCTGTGGATTCCTGCTCTTTCGCATAATGAAGCTTTCAGGCAATATGCCCTGCTGAATATAAAATCATTGCTCAATAAAGCTGTCCACGACAGTAAATTATGGAAGATCGGCAGCAGGGAAATTAAGTTCAGTGATACTGCAATAGTAAAAGGAAAAATTAAAGAAGCCCTCGACAGGGACTTCCGCGTAATTGCCCTCAGGCTTCCTGAATGCAGGGGTATCCTGTCACACTTTACCCAGCCCGGACACTGTTTTGCAAGTGAACTTGAAAACAGGCTCAAGGTAATCGCCTGTATCGAAAAACCCAATATGATACATTCCGAAGATCCTGATGATACGGGCAACACGGAGTTGTGGCAGGAGATAGGAACTATGCTTAAAGCCGGTAAAAACGATGCCCTGCTGGTGCTCTGGGGACCGGATGCCGATATTCCAACTGCAATTGAAACAATTGAGGAAAGGATGGAAATGGCCTTTGAAGGAGTTCCCAACGAAACCAGGAAATCCTTCCCCGACGGTACCACAATCTTCGAAAGGGTGCTGCCCGGTTCCGACAGGATGTATCCGGATACTGATTCTGCACCCATACCCCTTACTGAAGAATATATTGAGACCCTGGGCAAGAACCTGCCTGTTCTTACTTCACACAGGTTTAAACAATTCAGGGAATGGGAAATACCCGAAGACTGCCATAAGTACATTCTTTCTAAAAACATGGTTCCCCTGCTTGAGAAAATCTGCGAATGTAAAGCTTTTAGTCACAGGCAGATAGGTATTTTTCTCGGGCAAAAGTATAAGCGAATTGAAGGAAAATATAAGCCACATAAAAATTTTAACTACAAAATAATTTCTGACCTCTTTACTTACCTGTGCAATAAGAAATTACAAATCGACCTTGCAGCTCCGATGCTCGAAGTGCTATATGAACATCCAAAAATGAGGTATGAGTCGGTTCTTACCACTCTTAATTTTAAGGAAAAAACGATGGAAGAACTGCTTGCACCTGTAAATCTGCTATACGGGAAATATACCCAGGGCAGGAACCAGGCAAATAATGATAAGGCCGTTAACTGGCTTATGGGACAAATCAGGAAACAGGCCAGCGGGAATGTTGACCTGGCAGAGCTGAGCAGGCAGATAAGGCAGGCTATCACAAACTTAAAAAAACAGTGATGACAGAAGATATATTCCAGGGTTACAAAGGAGATGCACTTGAGATACTCAAGAAATTCAATGTAAGGGTGTGGGGACAGGCTGAAATAGATACCAGCAGGGGCTTGTTTAAAGGAACGGTATTACCCAGGTCGGAAAACGATGACGACCAGCATATAGTGCTTAAAATTGAAACAGGCTATAATATTGGTATCGATATCACTACTGTTAGGGCAATGATCGAAACCGGCTACCAGAAAGCCAATTACAAAATCCCCGAAAAAGAATTTCCATATTCCAAAGACAAACCCTCGGTTAAGCTTTTTGGTACGGGTGGTACTATCGCATCCAGGCTCGATTACAGAACCGGTGCAGTTATTCCGGCATTTTCACCCGGCGAATTATATGGTGCAGTGCCCGAGCTTGCCGATATCTGCAATATCGATACCGAGAAGATTTTTGCGGTATTCAGCGAAAATATGGGCCCCGAGCAGTATATCACCCTGGCCAAAGCAATAGGAAAAGAGATTGAGAATGGTGTAGACGGAATAGTAATTGGCCATGGTACCGATACACTGCATCACACTGCCGCAGCCCTCTCCTTTATGGTGCAGGATTCACCTGTTCCTATCGTGCTTGTGGGTTCCCAGAGATCGTCCGACAGGCCATCTTCTGATGCGGCATTAAATCTTATACATGCATCCTATGCTGCAGCACATGGAGATATCGCAGAAGTAATTGTATGCATGTTCGGTCCCACCTCCGACGAATATGGCTTTCTGCACCGTGGGACACGTGTGCGAAAGATGCACAGCTCGTACAGGTCTACTTTCAGAACAATTGGTGATATACCCGTGGCAACCGTAACCAGGGAAGGCCTTAAGCATCTGAAAAAGAACTATAATGAGAGGCGAAAGGACAAAAAAGTAAAAATTCTTCCCTTTTTCTCCGAAAAGGTAAGCATGTTATACTATTATCCGCATATGCAGCCCGAGGTACTGGATAGTCTTATTGATCTGGGTTACAAGGGGATAATAATAGTAGGGACAGGACTGGGCCATGTAAACCGTGAGCTGTACCCGGCCCTGAAAAGAGCCCGGGACAAAGGCGTTTCAGTATTTATGACCCTCCAGACTATATGGGGATATGTTCATATGTTTGTATACGAAACAGGACGCGATATGATGGCCCTTGGAGTTACCCCCCTTGGAAATATGCTGCCTGAAGTTGCATGGGTAAAGCTTGGCTGGGCACTGGGTCAGACCGACGATCAGGAAGAGATCAGGAAGATTATGCTTAGCCCTGTTAATGAAGAGATTACCCAGCGTGAACCCTACAACGGCTACCTGGTTTACCAGGGTGGTGTACCCGAGGTTGAAAGCTTTGTAAGGAGATTTCATAAATAAGAATCAGTCGCCGTATAACTTGCTTTAAAAAGCAAATATTATATATTTGTTTTTTTATCTAATCAACCAGGAATGTTAATATACCTGCTTACCGGACTTGCTGCCAGTTCCCTGCATGTAATCTCAGGACCAGATCACCTGGCCGCTGTTACCCCGCTTGCTATTGAAAATAAAAGAAAATCATGGCTGGTTGGTTTCTCCTGGGGGCTGGGTCATACCATCGGAGTATTTATTATTGGTATTCTGTTTTTAATGTTCAGGGATGTTATACCTGTCGAAATTATTTCAGGATACAGCGAACAGATAGTTGGCTTATTGCTTATACTTATTGGCCTGTGGATCTTCTACCGTATATTTTCGAAGAAGCCAGCCCGGAAAACCGAAACAAAAAAGAATGATGTATGGACTGCCCTTGGTATAGGAGTGGTTCACGGAGTAGCCGGTGTTTCACATTTAATTGGCATACTTCCCAGCCTTGCCCTGCCCACAAAAGCAGATTCAGCAAGCTATATAATAGGCTTCGGACTGGGAACCATTATTACCATGGTTGCCTATTCTGCAATAATGGGACTGATGTCGCAGTCGGCAGCTCAACGCAACCAGAAAAAACTATTGCTGGGTATCAGACTTGCAGGCAGCAGCGCCGCTGTACTGGTAGGCATATTCTGGATATTCCACTCCTCCATTCACTGAGACAACTCTTTCTGCCTGCTTTCCCTTATCCATGAATACCAGTCGTTTACACCTTCCCCCTTCGTTGCAGATAACTCTATAAACTGCAAATGATGGTTAACCCTGAGACCATATTCTTTCGCCTTCTCTACATTAAAATCAACATAGGGTAAGAGATCGGTTTTGTTGATAATGCACAGATCTGCATTTCTGAAGATAGATGGGTACTTCAGTGGTTTATCATCTCCCTCGGTAACACTTATTATTACTACACGCTTGCATTCACCAAGATCGAACAGCGAGGGGCAAACCAGGTTGCCTACGTTCTCTATCATTAGCACTGAAGCTTCCGGAGGATCAATTATTCTGGTGGCCTTATTTACCATTTCAGCGTCAAGGTGACACCCGCTGCCTGTATTTACCTGGATAGCTGTTGCCCCGGCTGCTTCTATTCTGGCCGCATCATTATCTGTCTGCTGATCACCCTCAATTACATAGAAGGATAATTCATTCCTGAGTTCCTGCACTGTTCGTTCAAGAAGAGTTGTTTTACCTGAACCCGGCGAGCTCATCATGTTAACTGCAAAAATATTTCTTCCCTCAAAAAATCCCCTGTTCCTTTCTGCAATCAGCGAGTTACGGGCCAGAATATCAGTCTCAAGCTCAACTTTCCTGTACGTGCTGCCATGATTGTGAGAGTGATCGTGATGGGAGTGATCATGCTGATGATCGTGATCGTGATGTTCATGACCATGATGATGATCGTGATCGTGATGTTCATGACCATGATAATGATCGTGATGTTGATTATCTTCATCAGCAGTCCTCTTGCCGGGCATTCTTATCACGGTCTTAGATTCTTCGCTGCATCCGCAGGTATCACACATATCTGTAAGTTTTAAAATTAGTCTACCAGTATTGAACTTACCCTCAACTCTTTACCCCTGATAATTTCGCAGGCATATGAACTGCATGCAGGGCAGGAGTTCAGGAAATCCTCAGTTTCAAATTCCCTGCCACATTTACTGCATACTGCAAGTCCCGAAGGCTTTTTTATCACTACGCTCACACCTTCTATTATGCTGTCCCTGGCTAGTACCTTGAGGGCAAATTCAATTGCATCATACTCTACTCCTGCAAGCCGTCCTATCTCAAGTTCCACCTCTGCCAATACAGAGGCTCCTGTATTATCAAACTCGCCCTTTACTATATCAATTATGCTTTTCGCTATAGACATCTCATGCATAAGAGTATCATTTTTGTGCTGTTACTGATGCAGCCACAGCCAGCTGTCCCAGGGCAATGCCTCCATCATTCTGAGGCACAGAACTATGTAAATATACATTATAATTATATTTTCTGAGGTCCCTGTACAGCAAATTGCAGAGACAGGCATTCTGGAAAGTACCGCCTGAGATAACCACATCTTTCAATCCATATATCATTGAAAGCTCAGAAACTACCTCTAAAAGAGCATTTACCACGCTATTGTGGAACCTGGCCGATATTACAGAGGGCTTTGTTCCGTCAAATACATCCTGCACAATCTGCTCTATGGCAGGACCAAAAGATATAACATCTTTTTCAAGAGCATAATCATAATATCCTCTTTCGTTCTCATCCATTATAGATTCCAGCCTCATGGGAGCTTCAGCATGAAAGCCGGCATGTGTAATAACCCCGCATATTGCTGCAACAGCATCAAACAACCTTCCTGCACTGGAATAATAGTGGGTATTTATTCTCTTATCAAGCCCGCTTATATAAAGATTCAGCCGGGCAGTATTTATCCCGGCCCGTTTAGCCAGTTCATTTACAGCATCCATGCCCTGACAGTACTTCAGGAGGTAGGATATACCCGACCTCCATGGTTCAGCAGCCACCCTGTCAGCACCAACTATTGGTACATAGTCAAAATGATAAACCCGCTCAAAACCCAGCATATCGGCAAGCAGTATTTCTCCTCCCCAGATATTGCCATCACTCCCCAGTCCCACACCATCAAGACTCAAACCAATAAGCCGGTTCTGTAGCTGATGCTCCGCCATACACGAAGCAATATGAGCATGATGATGCTGTACCCTAATATGAGGTATAGATAGTTCATCAGCCAGACCGGACGCAAATTCCGAAGAAAGATAATCAGGGTGCAGATCAGAAGCAATTATGCGTGGACTGAAGCGAAATAATTTTTTAAATCTACTGTATGATTCTTTGTAGAATTCGAGGGTTTGTTTATTCTTCAGATCTCCAATGTGCTGGCTCATTATAACTTCGCTGCCTTTTCCAAGAGCAAAAGTATTTACCAGTTCAGCCCCCGCAGCAAAAATTCCTTCAGTTCTGATTTGCATTCGTATTGATGAGGGCACATATGACCTGGATCGTCTCAAAACCACAGGACGGCCTGCCAGCACTCTTGCCACCGAGTCATCGGCCCTGTTGTAAATCTCCCTGTT
>JAZBNV010000055.1:0-14008 GCA_036350795.1 Marinilabiliaceae bacterium | reverse complement strand
TGAACCAGATAGGGGAATCTCTTAATAATCATACAGCGGATCTTATTATATCTGACTGAATAAAT
Source organism: Marinilabiliaceae bacterium (assembly GCA_036350795.1). Classification (GTDB taxonomy): domain Bacteria; phylum Bacteroidota; class Bacteroidia; order Bacteroidales; family VadinHA17; genus JAUVKT01. The sequence continues at coordinate 13,943 of JAZBNV010000055.1, read as the reverse complement.
ATGAGGATCCTTTGTGAGACTGTTTATCTGTTTTATTGCACTGGTTTGGAATCTTCTACCAAGTGAGGCTTGTTGCTCATTATACCAGTCTGTAATTTCCTGTATATCGGCCAGAGCTTCAGGAACGATTTTAATTCTAAACTTGTTCATCAGACTTTGACCTTACTGAATTAAGGTTTCAGAGTTTCTCTGGCTTCGTCCCAATCCATCAGTAAGGAAGGATCTTTTTTGGACTTCTCAAATCGGCTCATTACAAGCTTCTGGTGAGTGTCAGGAACTGAATATTTTTCCTTCTCTTTCCTGGCAGCGAAATCAAGCAAATTCTGGATTGCATCAATAAGGTTCTTATCTTCGATTTGCCTGAACCTCTCAATAATCATCTGTTTCTTTACCTGTAAATCCATAATTCCCGGAATTTGATCTTAAACAAAGATACCAATTGAAGAAGACTAAAGCAAAAAAACGGAAATTGATCCAGAATCCTGATATTAATCAATTTTTAACTGATAAATTTATTATTTTTAGTACTGTTCTTTGAAAAACTATTGGTACAACTATGGGGCGAGGTTTTATGACCCCGGGAGGGGGTCACATATAGTTAGCTAAGATGGATTGCCTTACAAAGTTCCGCGGCAATAAGTACTTATTCATTTACCAGGCTAACTTGCCGCGGATTTGATCTCCATACCATCATTCTGCTAGCTCTGTTCGACACCTCCGGCGTCGTTTTATTCAAGTATAAAGATTCAGGTTAAGGTTGATAAGGTGGTAAACTCTATCAACTCTATCAACTTTAAAACTTTTTTCCGGATTATGATGCAAGGTTTTATGACCCCGGGAGGGGGTCACACACAGGTAGCTAAGATGAATTGCCTTACAAAGTTCCGCGGCACTAAGTACTTATTCATTTACCAGGCTAACTTGCCGCGGAATTGATCTCCATACCATCATTATGCTACCTCTGTTCGACACCTACGGCGTCGTTCTGATTATCTGTCAACGATCTATCTTCTGCTTCTTTACTCTTGCATAGAAATATGCTACTTTCTCGTTGGCATCATCCCAGGTTATAATCTTTTTACTTCGGTTTATCCAGTAAAAGTTGATCAGGGCTATATCACCGGCCGACATTGTGAAATGAACAAAAAGTGTTAGCAGCAGGCTCCAGCACCAGAGAGGCTTGTCAAGGCTGAATATCATAACTATGATTATTGCAGAGATGCTGATAAGAGGGGTAAGGGCGATAACAATAAATTTAAACCTGCCTACCGGGAAGTCAGGTGCACTAACATAGAAATAATAGTCCTTAAGGTTTCCGCCAATCCTTATTTTCCTTGCCCCGAAAAGAAAGTATGGAATAATATGCAGGAGCTCATGCGGAAGAATCAGTACTATGGGAAAGAGTATCAGCCCTCCTACAGTATAGGGTAATATCGAAACAAAGGTGTATGCTTTCATAAGTTCAATCCTGAAGAGAATAAGCCAAGTAATATTTATCATGGCCAGGACCAGGAATAAGCCGGTGATTGCGGAACGCTTTTTGATGTATTCAATCACAAAGGGCAAGACATCTGAATATGGAAGACTTAACAGATGCCTGTATTCTTTGCTTTCGCTTATATCTGAAGCACTGAAGGACATTAAGCAAAGGTATTTAATATTTAAGTAAATTTACGGCAGTATGCGTAGGATTGGTCCCCTGATATTATTATTGACATTCTGGACACTTAATATAAGTGCCCAGGATACTACAAGGGTACACGCCGACTCCCTGCCTGACAGGTTTTACCTGCTCGAGAATGTGGAGCGAGGGGGGGAGACCCTGCCTGAAATTGAGATTGATGAAGTAAATGTTATAAGGAAAGCAGGTTTCAAACAAAGGTTCCAGTGGTGGAGGTACCGGCGGCTGGTATATAATGTAAAAAGAGTCTATCCCTATGCTATAATTGTAAGAGAAAGCCTTGAGAGCGTAAACGATACCCTGGGCACCATGCCTGATGACAGGGAACGAAGAAAATTCCTGAGAAGCTATGAAAAAGCAATATTCAGCGAATACGAAGATGATATGCGACAGATGACAATAACCCAGGGCAGGATACTTATCAAGCTTATAGACCGGGAGACACAGAATACCAGCTTTGATCTGATAAAAGATCATCGTGGATCTTTTACGGCAGTATTCTGGCAGGGAATTGCACGAATATTCGGCACTAACCTGAAGGCAGAATACGACGCCGAAGGTGAGGATTACCTTATCGAAAAGGTGATCTATGAGCTGGATGCCGGGCGACTCTGAGTTTTATTCTGAGAAAATCCCAGGCTTTAATCTTCAGTCCTTTGCTTTTTTTGCGAGGTCAAGCAGGGCCTTAACCATGTTATCTGCACCATCTGCTATATCTGTAATGGCTGCATCGAGCATATAGCAGGGACTGCTGACTATTTTATTGGTATTGTCAACCACTACTTCTCCATGCCCGGTACTTATATGCACACCGCCCATCTGCTCAATATGCGATGCAGTTGCTTCATCCTGACCAATAGTAACGTCAATTTCGCCCAGGATTTTTGTAATAAGAACGGGCGAAATACACAGGGCGCCGATTGGCTTGCCCTCTTTGTGGGTTTCTTTAATGGCCTTCTCGATATAGCTGTCGACAGTGCAATCGGGACCATCGAAGGCATAGGTGCAAAGGTTTTTGGCCACCCCGAAGCCACCGGGTAGTATTAGTGCATCAAAATCGGCAGGATTATACTTGCCCAGAGCCTGGATATCACCTCTTGCTATTCTCGCAGACTCGATAAGAACATTCCTTGATTCATTCATCTCATCTCCGGTGATATGGTTTACCACATGATGTTGTTTCACATCGGGGGCAAATATCTTATATGATGCTCCGTTCCTGGCTATTGCAAGGAGACTTAAAGTGGCTTCATGTATCTCGGCGCCGTCGAAAACGCCACATCCTGATAGTATTACTGCGATTTTCATATCTGTGATAGTTAATTTGCAATAAATTTATAAAATTTACAGATCAGAACCCTCTTCCCCTTATTATTGTGAGCAGGGTATAAATGATTATTTTAAAATCGACATAAAGAGACATATTGTCAAGGTAAATAAGATCATATTCCAGCCGGTCTATCATTTCGTCAACGTTTGAAGCATATCCAAATTTTACCTGTCCCCATGAAGTGATGCCCGGTATTACCCTGAGAAGATGCCTGTAGTGAGGTGCCTTCTCGACTATCCTGTCAATATAATACTTCCGTTCAGGTCTTGGCCCTACTATCGACATTTCTCCCTTAAGAACATTAATGAAATTTGGAATTTCGTCGAGCCTGTGTTTTCTCATATATTTACCTGCAGCGGTAACCCTGTCATCGTCCTTGCTTGAAAGGGCTGGCCCCTTATCCTCTGCATCAGTGAGCATCGATCTGAATTTATATATCATAAATTCCTTACCGTTCTTTCCCACTCTTGCCTGCTTAAATAAAACCGGTCCCCTGCTGCCGCATTTAATAGCTATCGCCAGGGCAAGAATCAATGGTGAAAGAAGTATAAGTGAGAAGAAAGCAATAAAATAGTCAAGTATCCTTTTTATATTATATTGCCACGAAGGCATTGAATAAGAGTTAATATGGATAAGTGGCGTACCGAAAATAGTACTCATCTTAATTCTTCCCAGCAGCAGGTCGTAGAGCACAGGCACCGCCTTAATAATAACACTGGTATTTCTCAGGTAGGATATCAGTTTACCCAGCTCCTCTCTCTCTGCATGTTCAATAGCAAGAATAACTTCTTCTACATTTCTCGATTCAAGTATATCTGCCAGGTCGTTAAAAGAACCAAGATTCTCAATGTATTTTTCGAGTTCACTGTTGTCCTGCCCGGGCTTGCTTATAAATCCCACAAAGTTATTACCACTTGATCTGGCCTGTGATGATATCTTTCTGTATATATCCAGCGCCCTTCCATTTGCACCAACAATAAGTGTATTGAAGCCGATTTTACCTTTATGTACTGAATGTACTGTATGCGATGTGATAATAAACCGTGGTATATATGTAAAAAAGAACTGGAGAAAAAACAGAACACCGAAAGAAAGATAGTAGTTTGTATACTTCACAATAACATCATCAAGGATAAGCGCAAAGAAGAGGATAACTGTGCCGCCAAGAGTAATAAAGAAAGTCATTCCCAGGTCTGACAGCCTGGATTTTCTGAGCGGTTTGTTATAGAATCCTGCCAGGAAATTAACAGTAATCCAGAAAACTGGTATTATAATAAGTCCCAGTATAAGCCTGTTATCTGCCTTTATACTAAACTCCGGTCCAAATATTTTTTGCTCTATTGCCAGCTTCCTGAAAAAGAAAAACAGTGCCCAGGCAAGCTGTGCACCCAGCACATCAAAAAAGATATAGCTTAAACTCAGTTTTCGGTCTTTCATCTCATTCGCAGTGCGACGCTCATCAGAACAAAGATTGGTATTTATAATTGGCCGGCAAAGTAATCCGTGATTTTTTCTGTTTAAGGGCATAATAAAAGTATTCGGGGATAATCAGGAATTATTATTTTTACTTCCTGTTAAGAAACAGAGATGCATTCGTCATTCGATACATTTGAAGCAAAAGGAAGAAGGCAGAAGCTGGTTGATTCCTTAAGGAAAAAGGGTATAAACAGTGAAGAGGTGCTTGATGCCATAAACCGTGTTCCGCGACATGTTTTTATGGATAATGCCTTTCTTCACCATGCTTACCAGGATAAGGCTTTTCCAATATCATCGGGACAGACGATCTCTCAACCTTATACAGTTGCCTTCCAGACCCAGCTGCTGGGACTGGCGAAAAGAGATAAGGTGCTTGAAGTGGGAACGGGTTCAGGCTACCAGGCTGCTGTATTAATGGAAATGGGCGTAAAGGTATTTTCTATTGAAAGGCACAGAAGCCTCTTTCAGAAAGCCTCCAAATTGCTGGCACAATTGGGCTACGACTGCCATTGTTTTTTTGGAGATGGTTATGCAGGTAAACCCAATTACGGACCATATGACGGGATACTTATTACCGCAGCCGCACCCGAAGTGCCTGAGCTGCTGATGAAACAACTCAAGATTGGCGGCAGGCTGGTTGTCCCGGTTGGAGGCAGGGATACCCAGGTGATGAAATTGATTGTACGTAAGGGGGAGGATGATTTTGATACAAGCGATCACGGCTTGTTTTCTTTTGTTCCCCTGCTAAGCGGAGTAATAAATGGTAAAAAATAAGGGCATTAATGCCCTAATTAATGCCCTTATTAATAGTTCAGGATATGAAGATTCATAAATTTATATTTTCACCGATAGACGTAAATACCTATATCCTTGATGATGAGAAAGGAAGCTGTGCTCTTATTGATTGCGGGTGTTACAGCGGTGAGGAATTTAGAACACTTACTGCTTTTCTGAAAGAGAATAAGCTGAAGCCGGTTATGCTGCTAAACACCCATCTGCACCTGGATCATATTTTCGGAAATGGAATGGTGTACAGAGAGTATGGCTTGCTCACCCATGCTACATCCGAAGAAGATGCCAACAGGAGGAATGCACAGAAGCACGCAATGATGTTTGGAATGAGTATGGAAGAACCGCCGGAGATCGGAACAATAATTAAGGATGGTGATGTAATAAATTTCGCCGGGACAGAGATTTCCTGTCTCTTTGTGCCTGGCCATACGGCAGGCAGTATAGCGTATTATATCCCTTCAGAGGGCATTGTTTTTACCGGAGATGCTCTCTTTGCAGGGTCTATAGGAAGAACAGATCTTCCGGGTGGTGATTACGAGACGCTTATCAGCAGTATTAATAATAAGCTTCTGAGTCTTGATCCGGCCACCCTTATTTACCCTGGACATGGAATGCACTCGACAATAGGGGCCGAAAAAGAAAATAATCCTTATCTTAACTGATTATTATTTTAATAAAATATAAAACTTAATAAATCCTTACTTATGGCTTTTGAAAAATTTGTTAACCGTCATAACGGACCCGGCGAAAAAGATATTCCCGGAATGCTGGAAACAATAGGTGTTAGTTCAATTGATCAGCTGATAGATGAAACTGTTCCTGATGATATCAGGCTCCAGAAACCTCTAAACCTGCCACCGGCTATGAGCGAGTTTGAGTACCTCGCACACCTCAGGAAGCTTGGTTCCAAAAACAAACAGTTCCGTTCATTTATTGGAATGGGATATTATGGAACGGGAGTATTACCTGTTGTTGTACGAAATATCCTTGAAAACCCGGCATGGTACACTTCTTATACACCCTACCAGGCAGAAATTTCGCAGGGACGCCTTGAGGCCCTGCTGAATTTTCAGACCATGGTGGCCGGACTTACCGGGATGGAGCTTGCCAATGCATCATTACTGGATGAGGCAACAGCCGGGGCGGAAGCTATGATTATGATGTACAATGCCCGTAGCAGGGCTGCTGTAAAAGCAGAAGTAAATAAAATATTTGTAGACAGCAATATATTCCCGCAGACACTTGATGTTATTATTACCAGGGCTGAACCACTGGGGATAGATGTTATAGAAGGAGATTTCAGCAAGCAGACCATCGACGATAGCTTCTTTGGTGCTATCATCCAGTATCCGGCTGCAGACGGCGATCTGCCTGATTACAAGAATTTTGCAGATATGGTGCACGAAGCAGGTGCCCTGCTTGGGGCCGGTACAGACCTTATGAGCCTTGCTCTGCTTACTCCTCCCGGTGAATGGGGAGCTGATATTGTATTTGGCTGTAACCAGAGATTCGGATTGCCAATGGGTTACGGCGGACCACATGCAGGTTTTTTTGCCACACGCGAAGAACTCAAGAGAAATATGCCGGGCAGGATTATCGGTGTGTCTGTTGATTCTAATGGAAAGCTTGCTTTACGGATGGCACTTCAGACAAGAGAACAGCATATTAAAAGGGAAAGAGCCACATCTAATATATGTACCGCGCAGGCACTGCTTGCAACAATGTCGGCCATCTACGGACAATACCACGGGCCCGAGGGATTGAAAAGGATAGCCCTGCATATTTTCCAGAGCACATGTACCTTGAAAAGCGAGCTGGAGAAGCTTGGTTATAAAATCCTGAATAAGCAGTTCTTCGATACCCTGAGTATTGGAATGGCAGAAGGTGTAACAATTAAAACTGTTGCAGCCAAAGCCCATGAGGCAGGTATAAATTTTGCCTGGCCTGGTGACGGCACTGTACGCTTAAGCCTGGATGAGATTTCCACCATCAATGATATAAATGCAATAATTTCAGTCTTTGGTGAATCTTCAGGTAAAAAGTTTGAACTTGTTAAAGAGACATGCGATTGCATCTGCATTGATAAAAGTAAGCTCAGAACCAGTAAGTTCCTTGCTCAGGAGGCATTTAACAGGTATCATAGCGAGACAGCAATGATGCGTTATATTAAAATGCTTGAGCGAAAGGATTATTCTCTTGCCCAGGGAATGATACCACTGGGTTCATGTACTATGAAACTGAACCCTGCAAGCTCAATGTTTGCAATGAGCTGGCCTGAATTTGGGAATATCCACCCCTTTGTGCCGGCTGACCAGGCTGCAGGTTATCACCAGGTAATGAATGAGCTTGGCGAGGCACTAAAGGAAATATGCGGTTTTTCTGCTATTTCATTTCAGCCCAATTCAGGTGCTGCCGGCGAATATGCCGGGTTGATGGTTATCAGGCAATATCACCAGAGCCGGGGCAACGATAACAGGAATATTGTTCTTATACCTTCGTCTGCTCACGGAACCAACCCTGCAAGCGGTGTAATGGCCGGAATGAAGGTCATTGTTGTGGAATGTGATGACCAGGGTAATATTGATATTAAGGATCTCCAGGCAAAAGCCGAAGAGCATAAGGATAATCTTGCTGCCTGCATGATTACCTATCCTTCAACACATGGAGTATACGAGGAAGGTGTAAACAAAATGACCGATATCATTCACAAATATGGCGGCCAGGTATATATGGATGGCGCCAATATGAATGCACAGGTAGGTTTAACCAACCCGGGATTGATAGGTGCCGATGTATGTCATCTCAACCTGCACAAGACCTTTGCAATCCCTCACGGTGGAGGCGGTCCCGGTATGGGCCCGATACTTGTGGCAGATCACCTTGCAGAATTCCTTCCAAATCACCCGGTTATTGAAACCGGCGGCTCTCATGGTACTTCTGCCGTTGCTGCAGCACCTTACGGATCAGCTTCAATACTTACAATATCTCATGCATATGTTCTTATGCTGGGGGCCGAGGGCTTGCTTGATGCAACCAGGTATGCAATACTTAATGCCAACTACCTGGCATCGGCTCTTAAAGGTAAATTCGAGATACTGTATAAGGGAAAGATGGGGCGTGTTGCTCACGAGATGATACTTAACTGTCATGAATTCAAGCATGACGCCGGTATAAGCGAGGGAGATATTGCAAAACGCCTTATGGATTACGGCTTCCATGCTCCTACCTTATCCTTCCCCGTGCACGGAACCCTTATGGTTGAACCCACTGAGAGTGAACCTCTGTCAGAGTTAGACAGGTTTGTGGATGCAATGAATTCCATTTATGATGAAATAATGGAAGTTAAGGAGGGTATAGCCGATAAGGAGGATAATGTACTGCACAATGCACCTCATACTGCCGAATCAATTATAGCAGGTGAGTGGAAGCATCCCTATAGCAGGGAAAAGGCTGCCTATCCTCTGAAATGGGTGATAGAGAATAAATTCTGGCCTTCAGTCGGAAGAGTTGATAATGGATATGGCGACAGGAACCTGGTTTGTACATGCGATCCGGTCGATTCGTACAGGTTCTCTGAAGATGACTAGAACAAATCTTCAATAATTGAAGTATAAAACTCTGTTTGTGTAATCCCGAAGGCAGCTATCTGCTTCGGGATTATGCTTTCGGGCGACAAGCCAGGTACAGAGTTGATCTCAATAAAAACGGGTTTATTCCTTACTATTATAAAATCGACCCGTACTATGCCCCTGCATCCCAGTATGTCGTAGATCTTTGAACTTAAGTCCTGCACTTTCCTGTAGTCCTCATCCGGAATACGGGCAGGGGTGATTTCGTCGGCTACGCCGGGTGTATATTTGGCTTCGTAATCAAAAAATTCGTTTTTACTGACAATCTCGGTAACAGGCAAAATATAATCCTTTTTGCGTGTTTTCAGCACACCGCAGCCTACTTCTATACCATCCATGTTCGACTCAATCAGTACCTCCCTGCTTTCAATGGAAGCTTTTCTGATAGCATCTTCAAGCATATCCTCACTATATACCTTGCTGACCCCGAAGCTTGAACCGCTGGCATTAGGTTTTACGAAACAGGGGAGCCCGGTTTTTTTAAGTATTGTCTCAACAGAATAGCTGTCTTCAGTATTTATTATAACAGAGCTTGCAAGATCTATTCCCCATGCCTCAAGAAATACCTTACATGCATTCTTGTTGAATGTTAATGCCGAGCAAAAGGTGTCGCAGCTGGTGTAGGGTATTTTTAACATTTCGAGATAGCCCTGCAGCAGCCCGTTCTCTCCGGGCTTTCCGTGAATGGCAACAAACACAGCATCAAAGCTGATTTTTTCATTGTCAACCATGAGACTGAAATCATCCTTATTAACCTCATGAACCATACCTGCACTGTTTTCCCAGTACCAGTGCCGGCCTCTTATTACGATAATATAGGTGCGGTAATTTAGTGAAAGGGCATCTGAGACGGCCTTTGCACTCTTAATGGATATCTCGTATTCTGATGAGTCACCTCCTGCTGCAATTGCAATATTTCTCATTTAAGCGGTGAATTGTAATTCAGCACTAAGATAATAAAAGAGCCTTAATCTAAATCATCCCTGCCGGCGATGTATGTTTTCCATTTATCAATAACAGCCTGCATGTCGTCCGGGAGCTCCGTCTCAAACTCCATTCTCTTACCGCTAAGGGGATGATCGAATGAGAGATAACGTGCATGAAGAGCCTGCCTGGGGAGAATATTGAAGCAATTGCGTACAAATTGCTGGTATTTTGTGAAGGTTGTGCCTTTCAGAATCTTATCTCCGCCATACTCGGGATCGTTAAAGAGGGGGTGATTAATATAACTCATATGTACCCTTATCTGGTGAGTCCGGCCAGTCTCAAGCCTGCATTCAATAAGAGACACATAGCCCAGTCTCTCGAGTACCCTGTAGTGAGTAAGGGCAGGTTTACCATCAGAACCGTCTTTGAAGACGTACATAACTTTTCGGTCTTTGGGCGACCTGCCTATATTACCGGTAATTGTACCTTCGTCCGGGTCAGGTGAACCCCATACCAGGGCAGTATACCTGCGTCCTGTTGTGCGTTCAAAAAATTGCCGGGCCAGGTGGTTTAGTGCAAACTCATTTTTGGCTATAACAAGGATGCCTGAAGTGTTCTTATCAATTCTGTGAACCAGGCCCGGTCTCAGTTCCCCGCTGCTAAAAAGGGGAAGATCCTTGAAATGCCACATCAGGGCATTAATAAGTGTGCCTGTATAATTTCCATAGCCCGGATGAACAACCATGCCGGGTTTCTTATTAACGATAAGCACGTCCTCATCTTCATATATAATATCAAGAGGAAGGTCTTCAGGGATAAGGTCGATCTCACGTGGTGCCTGTGGCAGTACTATCTGTATCACCTCACCCGGTTTGACCCTGTAATTTGGCTTAACAGCTCTTCCGTCAACAAGTATATTGCCTGCATTAGCAGCACTCTGTATGCGGGTACGCGAGGTGCTTTCAAGCCTGTTAATCAGGAATTTGTCAATTCTTAAAGGCGTTTGACCAGGATCGGTTTCAAACCTGAAATGTTCGAATAATTCCTGTTGGTCGGCCTGTTCACCCGGGTCTTCCTGCATCTCCTTACCTGTTTTTTATAAATTTATCGCGTGCCACTACCAGCCCCTTATCCTTTAAAAGAAGGTAATAAATACCGGGTGCAAAGCCTGCCACATCTACCTGTTCGTTAAACTCTTTTCTGTATATTATTCGGCCATTGAGATCGTAAATCTCTGTTTGCGTGTTATAGAGGCTGGTATTTTCAGCTTTGATATTCAGTATATCTGAGGCGGGGTTAGGCCAGATAATTAAGTTATGCCCGGTATCAGGCAGTCCTATGCCTGTTGAAACCAGTGCTTTACCCACTACAGGACGAATCATTAAACTGCCATTTTTCGAACTCTCTCTCCATACGCCACCCAGGTAATAATATTGTCTTCCGTTATGGGGTGTATTGATATCAAAGCCTGCATTAAGCCAGGTTTCAGATCTCTGGCGCCATCCTGCAAAAAACTCTCCATCAACAAAAACCGGATCATCAAGGTAATAAGTTGTAAAACCATTTATCTCTGAGCCGGGATCTACCAGAGCTTCTTCCTGCTCGTAAATTATATCTCCGGGAACCTGGTTGTCAGAACTTAGAATAACAAGATCAAATAATCTCTGGTTTGCATTCTGGTAGCTGTCATTAAAACAAATCTGGATGGCCCGCAGAGTATCAGGTGAGAATGACCTGTACCTGTAAACAGCCATGGCATTATTTGAGCCGCCGCCGTTTATCCCGTAGCCCAGTTCAGACGAACCATCATCAACTGCAAAGTAGTTCTTGAAAACCTGCATATAGCTGATGGTGTCGTTCTGCTTATTATCGAACACATCTGTAATAAGGCTTGCTTTAATTTCAAAAACGGCCGAGTCCTCTCCCGGGGAATTGAATACATAGCTTAGCGGGGCATTGTATACCTCACGCGATCCCGGATCAATGTTCCTTGCAAGAGGAGGAAAGGCATGAACTTCTGTACCTTCTACAAGGTCGTTTATTTTAAATGACCTGGAAATATTGCGAACAATATTGTCGTTGTTGGCATAACTCATACTTACAGGAGGCCCCATAATAGACACATACCATTCCCTGAACTGGTTCCAGGGCATTGCTTCGTAGTTATTAAGTACCGATCTCAACGGGCTGGTAAAGGCAACATCGTGCAGTATGGTATCAGCCTGGTTCCGGTTACGGTTGAGGTAGACATAATCAATATGCCAGAAATCTGCATTTCCCGACATGGCAATATCGCTTTGCGACTCTGCAAGCGTTGCATAGTTAATAAACCTGAACCTGAAACCCTTTGAAGTAAAACGGTCGTCGTCAACATGAATTATTACAGGCCTGAATGGGTGGACTTCCGTTCCCTCTGCCTTCCAGACCGAATACCAGGTTTCATCGTTCACCGACCAGAACTGAAGGCTAAGGCTGTCGTCACGCGAGGGGGCGTCAATAAGGCCCTGGGGCTGATAAAAAAAACTCAGGTAGAAGTTATCGGCGGCAGAACCTTCCAGGTTAAGAGGACGGGATGTGAGGTGATCGGCTTCAAACAACAGTGTGCTTGCATGATCGTAAAGGAGGCCTCGATTATCAAGTGCATCGAAGGTAGCAACTCCCATACTGAGCTGTTCGAAGGCATAGGTATTATTTATATATACATAATCGTCAGCCCATAGCGAATCGTGCGGATATATATTGCTGAAGGAGAAATCATCAAAGAAGGGCAGCTCAAGTGTATCATTTAGCCCTTTTGATTTAAGGAAGGATTTCTGTGAATAGTGATCAGCAATATCCCTGGCCGACTGCAGTCCGCGCAAAACTTCCTGGGCTCTGAGATTGAAAAGCCCGGTAGCAATGATTATTAATATAAATGCTGCAGTTCTCTTTATCATGCCTAATTAAACTCTATTGTCGATTCACCCGGGATAAGCAATGTGTCTGCAAGGTCAAGCAGTGTTGAGTCTACAGGCAGGAGCGCAGAATCAAGGCTGAGCCATATATATACGGCTGAGCCGAGCTGTAAGCTTGCGTCTTCACTGTATTCAGGATTCTGCTTATAAACAAATGCATTGATTGAATCTTCGCCTGTTTTAACACTGCTGTCGAAGTTGAAGGTTCCCAGTGTGAGCGATGCACCAAGAATCCTGCTTTTTGCATTATCCAGCTTTCTGCCGACAAGATCGGGTACAGGGGTACGCCGACTGCTAAGTCCCTTACCCAGAACAAGAATAATTTCAGAGCCTTTTTCAATTGTATCGCCCGCGGCAACAGTTTCGCCTTCAAACAACTGGTCGAGCACAAAATCTATGGTGAGATCAGGTTTATAAATCGGGTTACCTGCTTCCAGTCCGGCAGTGGCCAGCACCGAGTAAGCCTGGCGCGCTGACAGCCCCACCAGGTCGGGCATTACCACCTTCTCCGGCAGGAAGGCATTAATTGTGATAAACACCCTGCGGTTCTTTTTAACCTTATGGTCGAGGGAGGGATTTTGTTCAACAATACTTCCCCTTGGGACGATATTAGTGTAAACAGAATCTATAATTTCCAGTCGCAGTTTTTTCTTTTTAGCAAGTTTCTGACCTTCTTCAATTGTCAGACCGTAAAAGTCGGGTACAGGTCTGGCCTGCCCGTGCCGCGTGTATATGCTCAGCCATATAAGGGTTATAAAAAGAATTCCTGTAGCAATGGCAACAGCCAGCCCAAGGTTCTTAAAAAACTCCCTGCTAAGGAGAAACTTCTTTATACTCATACCAACATCTCTTAGATTAATAACGCAAAAGCAAAGATATAATTATCAAAGGATAAAAGATAAACGTTAAACGTTAAACGTTAAAGGTTAAACGTTAAGGCTTATAGGTAAAAGGGGATAAGGCATAAGGCTTAAGGAAGACGCAAGACGCAAGACGCAAGGTTCAAGACGCAAGACGCAAGACGCAAGGCTCACAACTCACGACTCACAACTCACAACCCACAACTCACAACTGTTACCTTTACCACTCCTTAACTGTATTGTAGAGGGTGTCTCTCTCAATAGGAATATAGCCTGCATCCTTTACCAGCTTTA
>JAZBNV010000054.1:0-64775 GCA_036350795.1 Marinilabiliaceae bacterium | reverse complement strand
CTTCTGTTTACAAGGTAATAAAAACACCGGACGGTGTGAGGTTATGCCTCACGCCAGGAAAAAAAACACCGGATGGTGTGAGGTTATACCTCATGCCAGGAAAAAAAAAGCACCGGATGGTGTGAGGTTCTGCCTCACGCCATAATTGCATACTTTTTGCTATACTTAGTACGTTAAAATATCATGTCTTACAGGTGAAAATCTGAATTACAATTGAAATTCATTAGTTTTACACCAATTAATAAGCTGGTAAAGATGAAGCGTATTACAATTATTGTCATAATATTGTCCATTTCTCTATCTGTTTTTTCCCAGAGCAGAAAAAGTCAGAAAGCTTATGAGGCTTTTGAAGCAGGCGAATACTTTGAGGCTATAGATCTTTTTAAGGATGCATTTTCAAAAACCCGCGACAGGGCGGAGCAGGCAGAGTTAACATATATGGTAGCTGAATGTTACAGGCTGACAAATAATCCAAAAAACTCTGAAACCTGGTATAAGAAGATATCAGGAAAGGAATATGCCAGGCCGGATGCAACATATTATTATGCCGAATCGCTGAGGAAGAACGGGGATTACGAGGATGCGATTGAACAGTACAATAATTACAAGATGCTGGTGCCGGCAGATTTCAGGGCCGACCAGGGTATAAGGTCGTGCGAACTTGCAATGGAGTGGATGAACTCACCCGAGCCCTATATTATTGAGGAAAATAAGGATCTTAATTCCAGGGGATCAGATTTTGCTCCTGCCTTTGCCAGGGATGATTTTGGGATGGTTTTTCTGACCTCTTCACGTGAGGAGGCAACCGGCAAACAGGACCATGGTGCTACCGGTCAGAATTTTACCGATATTTTTGAAAGCAGGCTCGATAAAAAGGGAAAGTGGAGCACCCCTGTGCCTGTAGAAGGACTGAATACAGAATTTGAAGAGGGAACCCCCTCCTTTACTGCTGATTTCAGGGAGGTATTTTTTACAAGGTGCATTGCCGGCAAAAGGGAAAACAGGGGATGTGTGCTATATTCATCGCGGATAGAGGGTGATGGATGGAGTGAACCCGTGAAGATTGAGCTTTTAGCCGATTCAATGGTAGCTGCCCATCCGGCAATATCACCTGATGGACTTGAACTTTATTTTGTGTCTGAAATGGGTGATGGATACGGTGGTAAGGATATTTACGTAGTAAGGCGGGAAACTGAAAATTCAGAGTGGGCCCGGCCTCAGAACCTTGGTGGAGACATTAATACCAGGGGAAATGAGCTCTTTCCATATATAAGGCAGGACGGCACCCTTTATTTTGCATCTGATGGTCATATAGGAATGGGAGGACTTGATATTTACAGGGCAGATCCACAGCCGGACGGCAGCTGGATTGTTGATAATATGCGCTATCCCATCAATACTTTTGCAGATGATTTTTCAATATCTTTTATGGGCGACGAAGAGAAGGGCCTTTTTAGTTCTGCCAGGAAGGGAAGAGGCAATGATGAGATTTATAATTTTGAATTACCACCACTTAATTTTAGTGTCAGCGGACTTGTGAAAGACGAAAAAACAGGTGAAGCCATTTCTGCTGCCAGTGTGCAGCTTATTGCCAGCGATGGTACAACGGTAAGGGCAGAATCATCGACAGGGGGTGAGTTCAGGTTTATGCTAAAGGAGAATGTCGATTATATTTTCCTGGCATCGAAGCAGGGATATCTTAATGGAAAGGAAAAAGAAACAACCAGGGGACAGGAAAAGAGCAGGGAGTTTCTTACAACCATAGTTATGACATCTATTGATAAGCCGATTGAACTCCCGAATATACTATATGATTTCGGTAAGTGGGACCTGAGACCCGAATCCATGGTGTCGCTCGACAGGCTTGTTGAAACCCTGAACGATAACCCGAATGTTACGATTGAACTTATGTCGCATACCGATTCGAGGGATACCGAAGAGTACAATCTTGATTTATCGCAGAAAAGGGCACAGTCAGTGGTTGAGTACCTGATTGCAAAAGGTATTAAGCCTGATCGGCTTTCGGCCAGAGGATATGGCGAATCGAGCCCAAAGGTAGTCGACCAGCAAATAGCAAGCGATAACAGCTTCCTGGGTGTCGGGTCAGTACTTTCAGAGTCGTTTATTAACCAGCTTGCTGACGATCAGCAGAAGGAGATTGCGCACCAGATAAATCGTCGCACCGAGTTCAGGGTACTACGCACAGATTATGAATCTGAAGTAAACTGATTTACTTAATCTTTACATAAGACAGCTCATCAAGTATTCTGAGTGTATTAACAACTGCGCTCAGGCTTGTAGCTTCTCGCTCTGTTTGTGCGTCGAGCATGATCTTAATCTCGAATGCATTCAGAGAGCCATCACATAGCCTCAGAACTTCACTTATATCCACATTACCCTCGACGGGATATTTTTCCTGCAAATCTCTTCCTTCCCTTAAAATAGCCCTTGCTGATCCATAGCCTGATTCGATAAATTTTTCTGTAATAAGGGGGAATATTCCGGAAGCTTCCTTTTCTTCGATTGTAAGTTTATGCACAGGTTTTCCCAGTCCCATTGATGCAGCCCTTGAGGCGGCATAGAATTCAAAGCTCTTAAGTATAGAGTTACCCACTTCATCAATAGCATTTTCGTAGGTGTAGATAAAGCCTGCTTTATCATCGAGACCCAGCTCTGTAACTGATCTGAGCGTTGCCTTTTCGTTTAATATTGCAGCACTTATATTCCTGTATCCCCGGTTGAAGATTTCGGTAAAACTATTCCTGTCAGCCTTATCCAGCATATTACTGGCCCTCTGAAGCTGCGACCCGATTCTTTCTCCCGAGTTCCCTGTTACTTCGCTGCCAATTCTTAATGCCATATCGTTACCTGCGCTTGCAATGGTGTAGGCTGCTGCCGCACCTATAACGCAAACTCTTTTTAACTGTGTGGGATCGCATTTATCGGCCCTGTCCTGGGAGGTATGGTAATACAGATCGGGCCATGTTATCATCATAATTCCCGGTACACCTATGGCCGGGTCGTTAAAAACCTCGTGGTCGGATGCACCATAATGATCATCAACTGCATAATAGAAAGGATCGTCGGTTCCGCTGGGAGCCACTATCCTCTTTGTAAAACCTCCTCTTCCGCTGATAGCAAGTCCTTCCCTGTTTGTTATCCCAACAAAGTCATAATAATTCTCCATTACATCATTAAGGTAGTGTGCATTGCCATAGGTAGTGCGTTGCATGCATAGAAACGACTGGCTATCTGCAAGGTTTAAACCAACCATATCAAGGTTGATGTTGCAGAGAGTCCTGGAAATCTGGTCTTTCTTTTCCAGCACATAGGGGATGGTACCTGAGAATTCAGGAATCCAGATAAACCTTATACTCCTTGCCGGTCTTTCGATCCTGCCTTCATCTATCATCGACTGCAGCATTCGGGCCATCTCAATTAAAGCTGCCGAACCCGATATATTATCATTGGCTCCCTGCTTTACGTAACCTTCAAAAAGATGTGCCGAAAAAATAATTTCTTCAGCATCCGGATCTTTACCCCTGATCACACAGGAGGGGACCTGCATCTCATAGTTTACTGTCTGAGCCTCTACCTTTGCATGGACTTTGATTTTTTCTCCCCTTAACAGCCTTGACTTAAGAATATCACCTTCCCTGGGAGGGAGCATAAAACCAAAGGTGGTATTATCGTCAGAGCTTCCTCTTCCACTTATCCCTGTAACCGGTATGGCAAGATCAACCTTCATGGGCCTGGGCGAATTAAATGACACTATGCCAACTGCACCATGTTTAACTGCATTATTATGAACCATACGTGGACTGCCTGAACTGACTGCTATTTTGCCCTTAACACCGGCTTTTAAAACTTCATCTTCGGTACCTTCCCCAACCCATACCAGTTCTGCAGTCAGGTCGGTATTTATTGACCCCTGTGCAAGCATAGCGGTAAGATCACCATAATCTGCCAGTTTACTGCTTCCAGGGCTTATCTCCCAGAGTTCACCGCTTATACCATCCCAGTATGTTCCTCCGGGATAACGGTTTACCATAACCTCATCAACTCCTATTTTATTAAGTTCTCCTATTACGTAATCTGTTTCAAAGAAATTTCCCTCGTATTCACTAAGTGGCCTGTCGTGATTATAAGCGCCCATTTCAATTATATGAATAAGAGCTCTTTCTCCGGAAGCCTCACCAATAAACTGGTCTGTTACAGACTCGGGAAGCAGGGTTCTGAAAGTTGAATTCTGGGCTGTTGCAATAAGAGCCGGCACTAATAATAAAACTATTAAGCTTAAGAAGTTTTTGGTTTTCATGGTAAATATTTTCTTGGTTGCACTAATTCGTGGCTTAAAGGTAGATAACTTTTACTCTCCTGAGCATGTGGCCGGTAAGATTTTGCATTATTTAACATTTAAGTTTGTCGTGGAAAATTGCTACATTTGCAGCTCGGAAAACAGCCTTATGAGTACAGTTTCAAGATATAACAGGAGAGGAGTTTCAGCTTCGAAGGAAGATGTTCACAATGCTATCAGTGGACTGGACAAGGGCTTGTTTCCCAGGTCATTCTGTAAGGTTATTCCGGACATACTGGCCGGCGACCCTGATTATTGCAATATAATGCATGCCGACGGGGCAGGAACAAAATCATCGCTGGCCTACCTTTACTGGAAAGAGACCGGAGACCTTTCTGTCTGGAAGGGAATTGCCCAGGATGCCGTGATAATGAATGTGGATGACCTGCTGTGTACCGGGGTAACATCAAATATACTTTTGTCTTCTACTATAGGCAGGAATAAAAACCTTATCCCGGGAGATGTTATTAAGAGTGTGATTGAAGGAACCGAAGAGGTGCTTGAGGAGTTAAGGAGCCAGGGTGTGGAAATATATCATACCGGGGGTGAGACAGCCGATGTGGGCGACCTGGTGAGAACCATTATAGTTGATTCGACCGTAACAGCAAGGATAAGGAGAAGCGAAGTAATCACCAACGATTATATCGATGACGATGATGTTATCGTGGGACTTTCTTCAAGTGGTCAAACCACCTATGAAAAAAGTTATAACGGGGGAATGGGGAGCAATGGTCTTACCTCGGCAAGGCACGATGTATTTTCATCCTACCTTTCGGGTAAATACCCCGAAAGCTATGATCCTTCCATGCCTGTTGAACTCGTTTATTCGGGCAGTTATAGTCTTACAGACACTATTGAGGGACTGGGTATTGACGCCGGGAAACTTGTACTCTCACCAACACGAACCTATGCTCCCGTTGTAAAAAAGATACTTGATGAGCTCAGACCTCAGATTCATGGAATGATTCATTGTTCAGGAGGGGCACAGACAAAGGTTTTACACTTTGTCGATAATTTGCATATTGTAAAGGATAACCTCTTCCCTGTACCACCCTTGTTCAGGATAATCAAAGAAGAATCGGGCAGCAGCTGGAAGGAGATGTACCGGGTATTTAATATGGGGCATCGCTTCGAGATATACCTCCCGTCGCGCTATGCCGAACGGATAATAAGCATTGCTGACGAATTTAAGCTTGATGCCAGGATTATAGGGCATTGCAGAAGATATTCCGGTAAGCGTCTGACGATTAGCGATGCCAGCGGGGTATATGAATATTAACAAACAGGAAAAAAAGTTATGGCAAACAATATGATCCTTGACAGGCTTAAGGGCGTAAAGGACAGATTTGATGAAGTTGGGAGGCTTATTACTGAGCCGGATATTATTGCCGACATGAACAGGTATATAAAGCTTAATAAGGAGTACAAGGAACTTGAGCCTATTATTGAAGCTTATCTTGAATACCGCGATGTTGTAAGCAATATTGCATCAGCCAGGGAAATTCTCAGCACCGAAAAGGATGAGGAGATGAGGGAGATGGCGAAGTTAGAGCTTGATGAGCTCAATTCTAAATTACCCGGTATGGAAGAGGAAATTAAGATGCTTCTGCTTCCAAAGGATCCGGAAGATGATAAGAATGCAGTGGTTGAGATCCGCGCCGGAACGGGAGGGGATGAAGCCTCAATTTTCGCCGGAGACCTGTTCAGGATGTATACAAAGTTCTGCGAAGACAGCAGGTGGAAGATGGAGGTAAGTCATCTTACAGAGGGAACCGTGGGAGGTTATAAGGAGATTGTTTTTACGGTTTCAGGTAATGGTGTTTACGGTATTCTGAAATACGAATCGGGGGTACACAGGGTACAGAGGGTGCCACAGACAGAAACCCAGGGCAGGGTTCATACTTCTGCCGCCACGGTTGCCGTATTACCTGAAGCAGGAGAATTTGACGTTGAGATAAAACCGGAAGATATCAGGAAGGATACCTATTGTTCTTCAGGACCTGGCGGCCAGTCGGTTAATACAACATATTCAGCTATCAGGCTAACCCACGAGCCATCCGGGATAGTTGTTACCTGCCAGGATGAGAAATCGCAGCTTAAGAACCTGGATAAGGCAATGAAAGAGCTGCGCACAAGGCTCTATAACCTGGAATATCAGAAGTATCTGGATGAAATTTCATCAAAGCGGAAAACAATGGTTTCTTCGGGCGACAGGTCGGCCAAGATAAGGACCTATAATTATCCCCAGGGCAGGGTTACCGATCACAGGATTAACCTTACAATGTATAACCTGGATTATATTATGAACGGGAATATTAAGGAAGTAATCGAAAAACTTCAGATGGCAGAGAATGCCGAAAGACTTAAGGTTAGTAATCTTTAACAATTATTTCAGAATGACCTCAGACCAGATCTTTGAAAGTATAAAGAAAAAGGCCTCTTTTCTATGTGTGGGGCTCGACAGCGACATTAAAAAAATTCCTGAATTTCTTCTGAATGAGAAAGATCCGGTTTTTGAATTTAACAGGCGTATTATTGATGCAACAGCTGAATATGCAGTGGCATATAAACCAAATGTTGCTTTTTATGAAAGTCTCGGAGCGGATGGATGGACCAGCCTGGAAAAGACTGCCGCCTATATTAAAGCCAGTCATCCCGACATTTTTGTGATTGCTGATGCCAAAAGGGGAGACATAGGCAACACATCTATGTTATATGCCAGGGCCTTCTTTCAAAATAATGCATTTGATGCAGTAACTGTTGCTCCCTATATGGGCGAAGATTCTATATCTCCTTTCCTTTCTTACCAGGACAGGTGGGTTATACTGCTGGCACTTACCTCCAATAAGGGTGCTGATGATTTCCAGTATCATGAGGATTCGGGGATAAGATTGTTCGAGAAAGTGCTTGAGAGATCAAAAAAATGGGGAAACCGGGACAATATGATGTATGTGGTGGGAGCTACCAGGGCTGAGATGCTGGAGGGTATCCGGAAGATAGTCCCCGACCATTTCCTATTAATCCCGGGAGTAGGTGCCCAGGGCGGTAGCCTTGAAGAAGTTGTAAAGTACGGGATGAATAAGCAATGCGGCTTACTCGTAAACTCTTCGCGCGGGATTATTTTTGCCGATAACTCAGAGAATTTTGATAAGGTGGCAGGTGAAAAAGCTTCTGAGCTGGCTGCAGCAATGCGCCTGTCGCTTACAGAAGCTAAACTTATTTAGCAGGTATAATTTTTCGCCGCTTACGAATAATTTATAACTTTATACAGCTCGCTAATAATACTGCTGTATGAACGAACATTTCCTTCACTTTGTCTGGAAGAACAAGCTGTATAGGACCGATAATCTTTTTACAAGTGATAAGCTGCCTTTAAGTATTATTGATCCCGGAACCTATAATAAGGATTCTGGTCCTGATTTTCTGAATGCCCGTATTATTATTAATGGAACAGAGTGGGCAGGAAATGTTGAAATTCACCTTGAGTCATCAATGTGGTACAGTCACCGGCATCATCTCGACAGGGCCTATAACAATGTGATACTTCATGTTGTAGGAAAACATAACAGGGAGTGCAGTACTGAGTCAGGAATAAAGATCGATACCTTCGTTATAAAGCCCGACAGGGGCGTAACTTCCAGGTACAGGGAATATATGAATGACCCCTCACTTATTGTTTGCAGAAATGATCTGAAGGATTTCGACCCATATTACTTCAGGCACTGGATTAATCGTCTGGCTATAAGCAGGATTCAGGTCCGCTCAGATAAGCTTTCCGCTCTGCTTGCTGAAAGCAATTCAGACTGGGAAGAAGCACTTTACATTGTACTGGCCGAGAATCTGGGGATGAAAGTTAACAGGAGCAGCTTTGCATCGCTTGCACGACGTGTCCCGCTTAAGCTTCTAAGAAGGCATGCCGACAATCTGTTGCAGGTTGAAGCTTTATTGTTCGGGCAGGCAGGTATGCTGAGCCATGATTGCTTAAAAAGCAAAACACCAGATGAATATTATAACCTGCTTTTACGTGAATACGGTGTACTGAAGGCAAAATATAAGCTGAAGCCAATGTTAGAATGTGAATGGAAATACCACAGGATGAGGCCGCTTAATTTCCCCACCCTGAGAATCTCACAGCTGGCTGCTCTTATCGCTGCCAGGCAGGCTCTTTTTTCCAGGATCGTTGAAGCAGTTTCATTGGATGAAATAAGCGGTCTTCTAAAAGTTTCATCATCCCCTTACTGGCAGAATCACTATCGTTTCGGGGTAGCAGCTGACAAAGTAAATGCAAATATGGGAGATACAATGATCAACACACTATTGATTAATGCTATTGTCCCTCTTCTTTTTCTCTACGGAAAGCGTAACAGGATCCAGGATTTATGTGACAGGGCCATTGATCTTCTTGATTCACTGCCGCCCGAGGATAATATTATTATAAGGGAATGGAGCGTGGCCCGTATTAAACCTGTTTCAGCACTCGAAACACAGGGACTTACAGAACTGAGAAATTCATTCTGCAAAAAGAGGGAATGTCTTAATTGTCATATTGGAACTAAATTGATAAGTTTGGGAAAGGAAATTAATCCGGAAATGAATAATACCCTTTTTGATAAGGGTGACAACTTATAATGAGCAGGGTAAATATTGAACATAAAACAGTTCCCATGATACGGTCTGCCGTAACTGGCCTTGTACTGTTGATAATTGTAGTAATGTCAGGAACCGTGGGCTACATGATAATAGAAGGATATTCTGTTATCGATGCTATTTACATGACCGTGATTACCATGACAACAGTAGGCTTCAGGGAGGTGGATATTCTCAGCAAAACCGGTAAGCTATTCACAATTTTCCTGATACTGGGCAGTTTCGGAATTTTTGGGTATGTTGTAACCATGGTAACGCGTTTTGTGGTAGATGGAGTTTTTACACACTTTTATAAAGACAATAAGGTGAAAAAGAAAATCAACAGGCTAAAAGGCCATATCGTAATTTGTGGTTATGGACGTAATGGTAAGCAGGCAGCTGCCAGTCTTAACGACCACGATGAATCGTTTATGATTATCGAGAAGGACCCTGATATAATAGCCCATCTGAGAGAACATACAGAATATCTCTATATAGAAGGAGATTCAACCCAGGAGGCAGTGCTTGAGATGTCGGGCATACTGAATGCCAGGGCCATTATTACCACGCTTCCCGTTGATGCTGATAACCTCTTTGTGGTACTTACTGCCCGGCAGATGAATCCGGATCTTCTGATAATCAGCAGGGCCTCGGATGATAATTCGGATATTAAACTCAAAAGGGCCGGTGCCACAAATGTTATTATGCCAGATAAAATTGGTGGTGCAAGAATGGCAAGACTGGTTGTCGACCCTGACGTGGTTGAGTTTCTTGAATATATTATGATGGAACCGGTAAGGAGTGGAGTTAAGATTGAAGAGATATCCTGCAAGCAGCTGGCACCATGTTTTGCCAACCGCAGTATCAGGCAACTGGATGTATCAAATGTGACAGGTGCAAATATAATTGGACTCAAAAACAGCAATAAGAATTACCTTGTCAATCCTCCCGCTGATACAATCTTAAGCTCTGAAGACCAGATATTTGTTCTTGGCACTGTGTCTGAGATAAACGCCCTTAAAGAACTTATTGCAAAAGGAGAATAATATTTGTGTTTTTACGCAACCTTCGGCACGTATTTTGCGTCTATTAGTCAGTGAAGCTTAGGTTTAGAATCTGTTATTTTGAATAAATAATGGTAATCAATCCACCTAAAATTGTAATGGACTGGTCTTTAAGTCTTTGTGCAATTAGCTTACACAATGAATAATTTTTTTTACAGATGTTTGAATATTTTGAAAAAAAAGCCATATCTTTGCGTTCCAAATTCAGGGAGGTAATATTAAGAAGTAACAATTTTTTATTGACAGACATGTACTTGACCACTGAGAAGAAACAAGAATTTTTTAAAACATATGGTACTTCGGAACTTGACACAGGAACGGCCGAAGGACAGATAGCCCTTTTTTCATACAGAATTGCTCACCTTACCGAGCACCTTAAAAAGAACAAAAAGGATTACAGTACCCAGAGGGCACTTATTAAGCTGGTTGGGAAAAGGCGCAGGCTCCTTGACTATCTCAAGGACAACGATATCGACCGATATCGTGAAATCATAAAAGCACTGAAACTACGTAAGTAAAACGAAATAGAAAAAGGCAATTTAGAATTGCCTTTTTTTCTTATTATTTGCGTACTTTCGTGACTTCAATAAAGAGAAAATCATGTATAAATTAGTAGAGAAAACCATTGATCTTGGAGATGGAAGATCAATAACACTTGAGACCGGTAAGCTTGCAAGGCAGGCTGATGGTTCTGTAATGCTGAAAATGGGTAAGACAATGTTGCTTGCCACTGTAGTTTCAGCAAAAGAGGCAAAGGAGGATGTGGATTTTATGCCTTTGTCAGTAGAATATAAAGAGAAATATGCATCGCTGGGAAAATTCCCGGGCGGTTTTATGAAAAGAGAAGGAAGGCCTTCTGATTACGAGATTTTAATTTCCAGGTTAATAGACAGGGCACTCAGACCATTGTTTCCCGACGATTATCATGCTGAGACATTTGTAAATGTTACTCTTGTTTCTGCAGACAAGGATATTCTTCCTGATGCTCTTGCAGGACTGGCAGCTTCAGCATGCCTTGCCGTTTCGGATATCCCCTTTAACGGGCCCATATCAGAAGTACGGGTTGCACGAATTGAAGGTAAATTTGTAATAAATCCGACGGCATCAGAGCTGGAGAAAGCCGACCTTGATATTATTGTGGGAGCAACCTATGATAATATCCTGATGGTTGAAGGTGAAATGGACGAGGTTTCAGAAGATGTGATGCTCGATGCAATGAAGATTGGGCACGAAGAAATCAAAAAGCATTGTAAGGTCCAGATGGAGCTGGCCAAAGAACTGGGAGTAACAACCAAAAGGGAGTACTCTCACGAGCACAATGATGAGGATCTGAGGAAGAAGGTATGGGATGGAACCTACGAAAAGTGTTATAAGGTTGTATCAAAAGCTCTGGCCGACAAGCACAAGCGAAGTGAGCTTATAGAGGAGGTGAAGGAAGAGTTCCTTTCGCAGTTCAGCGAGGAGGAAGAGCTTGATGTGATGCTTGTAAACAGGTATTTCCATGATGTACATAAGGAAGCTGCCAGGCGCCTGGTGCTTGATAAGAAAATCAGGCTCGACGGAAGGAAGACAGATGAAATCAGACCTATATGGTGTGAAATTGATCCTCTTCCTGCAGCACATGGTTCAGCATTATTTACAAGAGGAGAAACTCAATCTCTTACCACTGTAACGCTGGGCACAAAACTTGATGAGAAGATTATTGATACAGTACTGATAAAAGGAACTGATAAATTTACGCTTCATTATAATTTCCCTCCATTTTCCACAGGTGATGCACGTCCTGCAAGAAGCACCAGCAGGAGAGAAATAGGACACGGAAACCTCGCTCACAGGGCTCTTAAGAAGGTAATGCCCCCGGATGATGAGAATCCCTATGCTGTAAGAATTGTATCAGATATCCTTGAATCAAACGGATCATCATCAATGGCAACTGTTTGTGCCGGCACACTGGCATTGATGGATGCAGGAATGAAGATCAGCAAACCTGTTTCGGGTATTGCCATGGGTCTTATTACAGATAAGGGAAGCGATAAGTATGCTGTTCTGTCTGATATTCTGGGTGACGAAGACCACCTGGGGGATATGGACTTTAAGGTTACCGGTACCAGGGATGGTATTACTGCAACCCAGATGGATATAAAGGTTGAAGGTCTATCGTATGATATTCTTGCCCAGGCTCTTGACCAGGCCAGGAAAGGGAGATTGCATATACTGGATAAGATCGAAGAAACTATCTCTGAGCCCAGGGAAGATCTTAAACCTCATGCACCAAGAATCATTAAGATTATCATTCCCAAAGATATGATAGGTGCGATTATCGGACCCGGAGGTAAAATAATCCAGGAGATGCAGACGGAAACACAAACAACTATCGTAGTTGAAGAAGTAGATGGCATGGGTGTTGTACACGTCTTTGGAGAAAACAAGGAAGGAATTGATGCAGCACAAAGAAGAATAAATTCTATTGTTGAAGTTCCCGAGATCGGTAAGGTGTACAGGGGTAAGATAAAATCTATTGTTGCCTTTGGTGCCTTTGTTGAGATTCTTCCTGGTAAGGAAGGATTACTGCATATTTCAGAAATAGAGTGGAGAAAGATAGCTACTGTTGATGAGGTACTTAAGGAAGGAGAAGAAATTGAAGTGAAAGTGCTGGATATAGATCCCAGAACTTCTAAGCTGAAACTTTCGCGAAAAGCCCTCCTGCCAAGACCCCCCAGGGAAGACAACCCCAGGAGGGATGAGAGGGAAAACAGGGATGACAGACCCCGCAGGAATGAGAGGGAAAACAGGGATGGCAGACCACACAGGAAAGACCGGCCTAAAAAAGATGAAAATTAAATAGAAATGTCCCGCCAACCGGCGGGATTTTTTTTATTTTTATTCGTAAATGAACAGCAGGTATAAATATATAGTTATTGAAGGAAATATAGGGGCAGGAAAAACAAGTCTTGCAACCTTGCTATCCGAAGAGTTTGAGGCTAAACTACTGCTCGAGCGCTTCGCTGATAACCCCTTTCTTCCAAAGTTCTATGAAAATCCTGCCAGGTATTCGTTTCCGCTGGAGCTTTCATTCCTGGCCGACCGATACCAGCAGCTTAAGGAAGAACTGGGTTCAATTGATATGTTCAGCCCCTTTACAATTGCTGACTACTATTTTAACAAATCGCTTGTATTTGCCTCATCGACGCTTGAAGAAGAGGAATATAAACTATACAGGCAGATATTTCATATTATAATTGGATCCCTGCCAAAGCCCGATCTCTATGTTTACCTGCATGTTGATCCTTCGATCCTGCTTGAGAATATTGCCCTCAGGGGAAGAAATTATGAGAAATCAATAACAAAAGATTACCTCACCCGTATACAGGAAAGTTACCTTACCTATTTTAAGCAGAACTCAGGATACAGGTATTTAATTATTGACAGTGGAAATATTGACTTCGTAAACAGAAAAGAAGATTATATGAAAATAAAGGAAGCTATCTTTGAAACTGAGCACCCGGTGGGTATTAACCGCCTGTTTTTTTGATTATTTCTTATATTTTTAAGGCATCTTGTATTTTTTTATTTAGATTTGCAGTATTGCGTATTATACTATAAACTTGAGAAATAAGAATCGTAAGAATCAAAACAATTAATATTAATTTACCATGAAAAAAATCAGAAACTATTTTATTCTAGTTCTGGCTGTTGCCTTTCTTTCGAGCTGTAATGGTCTTAACAAGATGAAAAAAAGTGCCGGTGACGTTAATTATGATGTAGTACCTGAAGTACTTGAAGCTCACGGGGGCCTTGTCGAAGTTACTATAAAGGGAACCTTCCCTGAGAAGTATTTTGACAAAAATACTGTTCTCGAGGCAACTCCGGTTTTAACCTATGAAGGTGGCGAGACAGCTTTCAAGCCAGTAATAGTGCAGGGTGAAAATGTGCAGGCCAACAATGAGGTTATGAATTATACCGGCGATAGTTTCACCTATACAGATAAGGTTGACTTTGTGAAAGACATGATGATGTCTGACCTGGTATTAAAGGTTAAAGCCACCAGGAAGGGACAGAGCCTTGACTTTGATCCTGTTAAACTGGCCGATGGTGTTATAGCAACTTCTACCCTTGCTGAAAAACAGGCTATGCCAGTACTTATGAAGGACAATTTCAAGAGGATTATTCCTGAAAACAAAGCTGCCGATATACATTACCTGATAAACATGGCTAATATTCGTAATACCGAGCTTAAGTCAGAAGATATCGAAGCTATTAAGGAATATATGGCTATGGTTAACGAGGAAGAAAGAATGGAATTCATTAACCTTGTTGTAAGTGCTTATGCATCACCTGACGGAGAGCTTGACTTTAATGAGAAACTTTCGGAAAAGAGAGCTGAATCGGCAGGTAAATATATTAAGCGCGAATTTGAAAAGGCTAAAATATCTGAAATAGAAAAAGAAGGATTTGTTGAGAGTAAGGCCACAGCTGAAGACTGGGAAGGTTTTAAAACAGAAGTATCCGGATCAGGTATTGAAGACAAAGACCTTATTCTGAGGGTTCTTTCAATGTATTCTGACCCCGTGGTAAGGGAGCGTGAGATTAAGAATATGTCGGCAGCCTATGAAGTGCTTAAAGAAGACATTCTTCCAAGGCTGAGAAGGTCAAAGCTTATTATTAATGTTAACAAGATAGGACGTACCGATGATGAGATTCTTGAAGCAATCAAATCAGATCCTGCCCAGCTAAATATTGAAGAACTTCTCTATGCAGGGACTTTAACAGATGATGTTCAGGAGCAAAATAAATTTTACCAGATCGCCGCAAACCAGGTGCCCAAGTGTATCAGGGCCCATAATAATGTTGGTTTCACAGCAATGAAACTTGGTAAGATTGATGAGGCTAAAGCTGCATTTGAAAAGGCAAAAGCGATTTCGAACAACGACGTTGTTAAAAATAACCTCGGATTTGTTGCCCTTGTTGAAGGCGATTTCGACCAGGCAGAGGAGCTTTTCAATTCAATGACCAGCCAGACTACAGATTCTAAATACGGACTTGGTACAATTGCACTGGTAAGAGGCGAATACGACAAAGCTGTTAACCTCTTCGGTAATGAAGCCAGTACAAACAATGCTCTTGCTCATATCCTGAAAGGTGACCTTAATAAGGCAAAAGGTATGCTTGACGGAATGGCTAAGTGTGCATGTGGTACTCCTTCATATCTAAAAGCAGTTGTTGGTGCCCGAATGGATAACAGGGACTATACAATGAACAGTTTGCGTGAGGCAGTTGAACTTAATGCCGACTGGAAAGCTTATGCAGCTAAAGATGTTGAGTTTGCAAAATTCGCAGAAGAAGATGCTTTTAAAGCTATTATTCAGTAGAATAAACCAATTCATAATATTAATAAGAACGCGAGGCTTCGCGTTCTTATTTTTTTTTGTATAGGAGCTTCTTAAATATCTCCCATACTACAATGCCCGCCGACACAGATACGTTAAAAGAATGTTTGGTTCCGAATTGCGGGATCTCAATGCAGTGGTCGCACAGGTCTATAACTTTCTGATCTACACCTTTTACTTCATGTCCGAAAATAAGAGCATATTTTTGGCCTTCTTCCGGAATAAATTCCTGTAGCATTACAGAAGAATCGGTTTGCTCAACACCAAGAATCTTATATTTGAGCTTGCGGAGCTTTGTTATAGCATCCTCAGTAGTCTCTGTATATTCCCATTCGACCGAATCGGTAGCACCAAGAGCAGTCTTATGGATATCGCGGTGAGGAGGACAGGCTGTGATTCCGCATAAATATATCTTTTCAATAAGAAAACAATCAGCTGTTCTGAATAATGAGCCAATATTATTTAAACTCCTGATGTTGTCAAGAACCATGACTATAGGACTCTTTTCAGAATCCTTAAATTCTTTTATGGTTTTTCGCTCCAGTTCAGATATTTTGAGCTTTCGCATTAGCTGGATTTTGATTACTAAATTAGAGAAAAAAACCGTAATTTGGTTTCTTCAAATTTTAACCTCGGGCACCAACCCGTGATCCAAAAATTATTATTATGAATCTACATGAGTACCAGGGCAAATCAATACTGAAAAAGCACGGTGTAAGAATCCAGGAAGGTTATGTGGCCGAAACTTCGGGTGAAGCAAAACAGATCGCAGAAAAGTTAAAGAAAGAGTATAATTCCGGTTTTTGCGTTATAAAAGCACAGATTCATGCCGGGGGCAGGGGTAAGGGAGGAGGAGTTAAGCTGGCTAAGTCTGTTGAGGAGGCAGGTGAAATAGCTGAACGAATACTCGGGATGCAACTGGTAACACCCCAGACGGGTCCGGCCGGAAAGCTGGTACGCAAGGTGCTGGTAGCGCAGGACGTTTATTACCCTGGCGAAACTGAAACAGAAGAATATTATATGTCGATATTGCTCGACAGGAATACAGGCAGAAATATTGTAATGTATTCACCTGAGGGAGGTATGGATATCGAAGAGGTGGCAGAAAAAACACCTCATCTTATCTTCAGGGAGGAGATCGATCCCGGACAGGGTCTGCTTCCTTTCCAGGCCCGAAGGATTGCCTTTAACCTGGGACTTACAGGAACAGCCTACAAGGAGATGCAGAAATTTGTAAGCTCTCTTTATAAAGCATATCAAAGCAGCGATGCCCAGTTGTTTGAAATAAATCCTGTATTAAAAACAAGCGATTCTATGATACTGGCCGTTGATTGTAAGGTTAGTATTGATGATAGTGCTGTTTTCAGGCATCCTGAAATTAGTGAGATGAGAGACCTGTTTGAAGAAGACCCAACAGAGATTGAGGCTGGAAAATATAATCTTAATTTTATTAAGCTCGATGGTAATGTAGGCTGCATGGTTAATGGAGCCGGCCTTGCAATGGCAACAATGGATCTTATTAAACTGTCGGGGGGCGATCCGGCTAACTTTCTTGATGTTGGGGGTACTGCAAATGCCGAGACAGTAGAAGCAGGCTTTCGTATTATTCTTAAAGATCCCTCGGTAAAAGCGATCCTTATAAATATATTTGGAGGTATTGTTCGTTGCGACAGGGTTGCCAATGGCGTGGTTGAAGCATGCAAGTCAATCGGAGAATTGCCGGTTCCGGTTATTGTAAGACTCCAGGGAACCAATGCAGCCGAGGCCAAGGAAATTATCGATAATTCAGGACTTGAAGTGTTCTCTGCTCTATCTTTTGCCGATGCTGCCAGAAAGGTAAGGGAGGTACTGGCCTAAGACTCTTCGAGTGGCAGCCTGCTTACAGGCATTGTCATGCACCTGGCACCACCTCCGCCCCGGGGAAGTTCAGATCCGTCAATACCAATTACACAACGTTTGTAATCGTCGGGGTGACATTTGCCGCTTATAACATCCCTGGCCTGGATTATCTCAAATCCATGCGCTGATAATTCTTCAATTGTATGGTTGTTTCTTGAATAACCGATAAGCTTACCCGGAGCCAGGGCAAAGAAGTTTGCTCCACTATGCCATTGCTCCCTTTCCATTATCCACGGGTCGTTATTTCCACCACATTTTACACCCTCCATCTCCATTCCAAGCCTGCTTAATGCCGTTGGTATGTCTTTTACATCGCTAATACTGTCAACCCTGTTATTGTCGATTACAATGTGTACAGTCTGATACTTGTTAAGTTTCAGAATTAAGGGCTCGAAGGCCATATATTTATCCCTGTCGAGAATGGTAAAAACCATGTCAAGGTGGATAAAGGATTCGGGTGTATACGGCAGTTCCTGAACAATAATATGAAATTTACCCTTAGAGTGTTTCTTTACAATTTCTATTACTGAATCAATGCCTTCTGTGCTTGTCCTGCAACCGTTGCCAATAATAATTACATTTTTGCCTGGTTGCAGCATATCTCCCCCCTCGATAGTACACCTGTCAGGATCGTCCGTAAAATCGAGCGGATCAACCAGCCTTGTACTGAACCCGGGATGAGAGGTAAAAATGCTCTTCATTATTTCGGTCTCTCTCTGCCTTACCTTGTTGGCCATTCTTGCAATAAGGGTATAGCTGTTAACCACCATGGCTGAGTCTCTTGTAAAAAAGAAATTATGAAGAGGGGGGAGGTCGAATTTCTCCTTGCTAAGGTAGCGGGTAAGATTATTTCTTTCATTTTCAAGCCCTTCAATAAGTGTTCTGGCCAGATCTTCATTATTCATTTCCTCAAGCCTTTCAGACATCCTCGGGTTGTCGGAACAGACCGACTTAATCAATTGCTTCCTGGCTTGCTCAATAAGCATTGTTTCTCTCAGAAGGTCCTTAACCTCAAAAGTTGTGGCCACCTTTTTCAGTACGCCGTTTAACTGGCTGTATTCTTCCCTGGCAACAGATAAATTAAGTATATCGCTGTAAAGGGCTCTCTCAACATTTTTTGGGGTCATGTTCTCAACTTCCGGACCAGGGGTATGAATAATAACACCCTGCAATTTTCCGATCTCGGAATCAGCACTTACTTTGAATTGCATGATTATTTATATTTTACGCAAAAATACGCAGAAAAAGAGGAAGAAATGAGCTGGCAGGCAAATAAAACTAATCGCAGTTATTATTCACGTTATCCGACCCTTCCGCTGACTTGTTACTTTTATGTGAACCATCGCAATAAGGAGCATTTGATGATTTGCCACACCTGCACAAATATAACTCCTCGCCCGAACTCAGTTCTTCATTCCTGTCGTTTACAAGCTTGTAGCTGCCACTTATTTTTAGGGGTCCGTTTTTTATAAGAATTATATGAGGACTATTATAGGAATCTGCCATAAGATCAAGTTTTTATACATTTCGGTGAGAGCCATCACAAAAGGGAGGAAGCTTTGTTTTGCCGCATCTGCAAAGCGATACCGTACCATTAAATTTTGTTTTAAGACCAGACTCCCTCTCAAGGTAAAATGAACCATTCGCTATCAGTGGTCCATCGTCCATTAACCTGATGGATATCTCTTTTTCCGGCCCGACATTATCATCCACCATCAGGGTTTTTCTCCTGTTTTTAACATGGTTGGGGTGTTCTATGCCTACAGGTTCATTTTTTTCATCGTCATTATATTTCCAGGTCAGGGCATCAACAGGACATCTGTCAACTACCTCAATAATCTCTGCGGTAGATCCTCCTTCCATGCTTACCCAGGGTTTCTTGCCTGTTCTGAAAACTGTGGGTAATTCATTAATGCAGGTAGAAGCATGTATACATGAAGAGGGCTTCCAGAATACAGTGATATCCTTATTTTTATATTTTCGTTCTCCCGAATCCATCAGTGCTTTTTATTACTTAACAACAATTCGCGTATTTGGTTGTAAATGGCAATATTTATTTAGTATTTTTATAGTTTATACATAGATATTTTGTTTAATCTCATAATAAATATATTAAATATTCCGATATTGACTCCCTGAGTTTTTGAGAAAAGGATATACGGAACCCTCTGGCCAGGTATATATAATGACAATGTCTGCAGTTTTCTTTCAATTTTTAAGTGTGATAAAGGTTTTCTTTACGAGTGACAAGCTTGCAATGAGTAAATTTACTTTCCCCGGTATTGATCTGTCAGATGTATCAGTCTTTTCCCTTTTGCTTTTATTGGCTTTCTTTATCATTCTTGCCCTTGTTGTTACAATCCTTGCAAGATATGCTTATAAATTAAGACAAAGGAATGTTGCGCTTGAGGCTGAGAAAAAAGATAATGAATCTGCAATAAAAGAGCTTAAGAAAACAGAGCTTGAACTTAGTGGGCAGATCAGGGTCTTACAGGCAAGTTACGCCAACTCTGAACGACTTTATGCAAAGCTGCTTTCTTCGGCCGAAGATGGTATTGCCTACTATGATACCGGGTGGGAATTGAAATTTGCGAACCGGGCTTTCTTTTCTCTTATTGGATATAGCCAGGAAGAGTATTTTAATATCGATAGTGAAGCGAAGGAAACTATCCTTCTGCATCCCGACGATAACGTTTATACTGAAAACAGAAAGAAGGCCCTGGAAGAAGAAGGTTATTACGAGGCGGAAATAAGAATCAGGCACAGGGACAGTCATTATGTTGTTCTCTCATCGAAATCGGTGGTAGTTAAATCTGAAAGTGATGAGCTTCTTGGTTACCTGATTGTTTCGAGAGATATAACATCTCTTAAGGAAGCACAGAATGAATTGATAGTAGCCCGTGACAAGGCAGAAGAGAGCAACAGGTTAAAATCAGCTTTCCTTGCTAATATAAGTCATGAAATACGTACACCCCTTAACAGTATAGTAGGCTTTGCAAACCTGCTTAACGACATTGAATGTGATGATGAGACCAGGAAAGAATACCTGGGCTACCTTAACCAGAATACAGAACGACTTCTTCAGATTATTGGCGACATTATCGACCTGTCGCGACTGGAAAATTCTGAAATAGAAATTCATTACAATCCGCTGAGAATAAATTCTGTGCTGGATTATATTGAAACCTACACCCTGGCCCTGATTGAAAAATCCGGCAAGGATATCAGCTTTAATACTGTAAGAGGCCTGCAGGAAGGACGCGATATTGTATATGCCGATGAGGTGTGGCTGAAGAGAGTATTCAGGCACCTTCTTGAGAATGCAGTGAAATTTACAAGATCGGGAAGCATTGAGCTATCATCAGCAATGGCAGGTACATCAATGATGTTTACTGTGAAAGACACAGGAATAGGCATAGGCAAGGAGCACCTCCAGAATATATTTGAGCAATTCAGGCAGGAAATAGACGGCCATCATCGTCCCTTTGAGGGACTTGGAGTAGGCCTTACACTTACCCGGCATGTTGTTGAACAGATGGATGGCTACCTCTGGGTAGAGTCTGAGAAGGGGAAGGGGTCAGAATTTTATTTTACTATCCCCTATCGTCCGGTTGAAAGTCCGAAGGATGAAATAATAAGACATGAGGAGACCAGATCGCCTGATAGTTATAACTGGAAAGGTAAAAAGATACTTGTAGTTGATGATAATCATGATATACTCCAGTATCTGAACAGTATACTTTCAGATACAGGTGTATCTGTAATCCTTTCGCGGTCGGGAGAAGAAGCAATTAAAGTTATTGATGAGACTGAAGATATCGATCTTGTACTGCTGGATATGCAAATGGAAGGGATGAACGGACTTGAAACAACACGTGAAATCAGGAAAAGAAGAAATTCAGTTCCAATTGTGGCACAAACTGCATTTGTTTTCGAAGAAGAACAGGATTTTATTCTTGACGCAGGTTGCGATGCATGCCTTATAAAACCGATAAGGCAGGATAAATTATATGCCGTAGTATCAAACCTTCTTACAAAACCCGGTTAAGGGAACAGCCTTATCCGGATTTCTTTTTTCCATTACCATTTATTTTTATTGTGGTAAATTTAGACTCTTGAATCATAAGTAATGGATAGCTATAAATATGCCGATGTAATAATTCCGGGAGCACTCGAGGGGACTTATACCTACAGTCTTTCAGGACTTAATCTTTCAGACATCCGCATTGGTTCAAGGGTAATTGTCAGTTTTGGGAAAAGCAGGTTACTTATAGGAATAATACTTCGTGTACATAATGAGACTCCTGATTACTCCGGTATAAAGAAGATTGCCGGAATACCGGAGATTGCCAGGGAAATTTCCGGAAAGCAATTAAAATTCTGGACCTGGGTAAGCGAGTACTATATCTGCAACCTGGGTGAGGTGATGGATGCTGCCCTGCCAGCGGGCTTGAAAATGGATAAAAGCGGGTCACTCAAATATTCTCCCCGGAAAATTACAGTGGTAGCACTGGCAAAGGATTATACTGATGATGAATTGAATATAATTATTGATGGTCTTTCACGTTCGCCATCAGGAAAGCATATATTGCTTACACTTCTTGATTTTTATTTCTCAGGCGAAAAGGAGCAGCAAAGAATGCTTGCGAAAAATGAGTTGCTGAAGATAGCAGGAGCTTCCTCATCGGCACTTAAGCTGCTGGTAAATAAGGGGATATTATCTGAGAGAGCCATTGAAGCCAGACCCGAGGAAAGCCAGTATACTACTACCCATCCCCGGAATCTAAGCAAGGAGCAGGAAGGCTCATTTAATGCTATCCTGGAAGGATTCAGGAATAAACAGGTTGTACTGCTGAAGGGGGTAACTTCCAGTGGCAAGACTGAAATATATGTACATTTAATCAGGGATCAGCTAAAGCAGGGCAAACAGGTTCTGTACCTCCTGCCCGAGATAGCTCTTACTTCCCAGATAATCAGCCGGCTGAGAAGTTATTTTGGGTCATATATTGGTGTTTACCATTCCAGGTTCAGCGACAATGAAAGGGTTGAAGTATGGCTGCGTACCGGTGGTAATGAACATGGCGAGCAATTCAGGATTATACTTGGCGTGAGATCAGCTCTTTTCCTGCCTTATGATAAGCTTGGACTGATAATTGTTGATGAGGAGCACGATACATCATATAAGCAACAGGATCCGGCACCCAGGTATAATGCACGGGATAGCGCGCTTATTCTTGCAAAGATTTACGGTGCAAATGTTTTACTGGGGTCGGCAACACCATCAATAGAGTCTGTATTTAATTGTAAATCAGGTAAATATAAACTGGTGGAATTAAATACCAGGTACGGCGATGTTAAAATGCCCGAGGTTCAGATTGCCGATAGCAGGGAGGCCCTCAGGAGAAAAATAATGGTTTCAGATTTTACTCCCCAGCTTATTGCGGCAACTGAAGAAACCCTGGCCGCAGGTGAGCAGGCAGTCTTTTTCAGGAACCGCAGGGGCTATTCAACAGTGATAATGTGCAATGAGTGCGGGTGGGTTCCTCTCTGTACCGACTGTTCTGTAAGTATGACCTACCATAAAGGTATCAACAGGCTTAAGTGTCATTATTGTGGAAAGAGTTCGACACTGCCGGCCAGGTGTGGCAATTGCTCTTCGACAGATCTTCGTATGAAAGGTTTCGGAACAGAAAAGATTTCCGATCAGCTTTCACTGCTGTTTCCCGGATACAGGGTTCAGAGAATGGACTATGATACAACGCGCAGGAAGGGCTCATTTGAAAGCATAATTAAGCGCTTTGAAAAAGGAGATATAGACATGCTCGTAGGTACGCAAATGATTTCGAAGGGACTTGACTTCGAGAACCTTACCCTGGTAGCCGTTCTGAATATCGACAGCATGCTGTTTTTCCCTGATTTCAGGGCCCCGGAAAAGTGCTACCAGATGATTGAGCAGGTGAGCGGAAGAGCAGGCAGAAGGAAAAAAAGAGGAAAGGTGGTGTTGCAAACTGCCGATCCTTCCAATTCAATAATAAGGCAGGCAATAAACCATGAATTCTGGGCTATGTATAAATGCCAGCTCGAAGAAAGAATGGAGTTTTCTTATCCTCCCTACACCAGGTTGATAACCATATATCTGCGGCACAGGGAAAGATCAGTAGTAAAATCAGCGGCTAATATGCTTGCCGGAACACTAAGGGGGCAGGGAGCATACAGGGTTCTTGGCCCGGAATTTCCTGTTATTGAGAGAATCCAGGACTCATATATTATGACAATACTGATCAAGATAGACCGTAACGAAAATGAGCTTGGGAAGATTAAGCGCTTTATCCGGAAATCAATGCGCTACGTACTTATTGAAGCCGGTAAAACGGGTTTGCGGGTTTATGCGGATGTTGATCCTGCATAATAAGATCAGGTTTTTATTCCGGCAAGTTCATAGATGGAATTAATCATCCTGTCCCAGCTGAATTTCTTCTTATCTTCCTTAACACCGCTTTCCATAATGCTTAACCTGCCGTTGATGAAGAAATCATAAATAGCATCTGCAATGCTGAGTGGTTCCGGCTCTACAACATAACCGCTTTTCCCGTGAGTAATTATCTCAGGAAGCCCGCCAACAGATGTTACAAGCATGGGTTTCTCAAACTGGTAGCCTATCTGGGTAATGCCACTCTGTGTAGCTGACTTATAGGGCTGTACAATAAGATCTGATGCACAGAACCAGGCTGCAACCTCACTGTCGGGAATAAACCTGGGCTCTAAATAAATATCTTCGGCAAGCTCCAGCTTGTTTATCAGCTCTGTATATTTTTGTTTATCTTCATAAAATTCGCCGGCAACAAGCACCTTAAGCCTCAGCTCCCTCAATCTCTTATCTGCAAATGCTTTTATCAGCAGATCAAGCCCTTTGTACTCCCTTACCAGCCCAAAGAATAAAAGATACCTGTATTCTTTTTCAAGCCCGAGCTTTCTCAGTGCTTCTTCGCGACTTATGGAAGCTCCATAGTTGTCATAAACAGGATGCGGTGAGTAAATACCTGGCTTGCTGTCTGTAAAGGTCCTGAGTTCTTTCAATACCGAATCTGACATTGCAATAAAGCCATCCTGCGATTTAATAAAATAGGATGTTAACAGCCTGTCGCCGGGCCTTTTCTCATGCGGAACAATATTATCAAGGACAGATATTATAACTGTTTTTTTGTTTTTTCTTATAATCCTGGCAAGAGTTCCAAGGCAGGGTCCCATAAAGGGCAACCAGAATTTAAATATCACCAGATCATTATTTTCTTTTCTTATTCTCCTGCCAACCCTCAGCCAGTTTAAAGGTGAAACTGAATTAATGGTCCTCCTGATATTTAATCCACGGGGTGCCTCCGACTCTGAATATTGTGTTTTGCCTGGAAAGAGGAAAGCCGGGTACTGTATGGTAAATGTTTCAATCTCAACATTATGGCCATTTTTAGTAAGCTCGTACGCCAGCCTCTCATTAAAAGCTGCAATTCCTCCCCTGAAAGGATATGCAGGGCCAATTATTTTTATCTTATTCAATTCAACGAAATGCTTAAGTGATTTGTAAAAATAGGAAAACCAATCTATTTACTCTAATAATAATTTCACTTGCCGGGTGAATGAATTTTGCTTTCTATTCTGCCAGGCAAAGCACATTGATGAATTTTACCAGGGTACCGGTAAATAACAGGCCCCTGTAATACAATTGTTCAGAACACTATGATAATTGTTAATTCAAAGTTTTCTGATGTATCATATAATTTAATATTTTCGTCGCAAACAAAAATACATTGGATGGCTGGTTCAGATAGTAAATGGGGAGCAAACAAGAGGGATTCTATCGTACAAAGAGTTTCAAACTTTATATCATTTTTCGATACAATAGATCACTTGCTGTGTGTTGTTGATATGGACGGATTGTTTATTGATGTTAACCGTTCCGGGCTCGACCTTCTTGGATATAACATGGATGAGTTGTATGGAAGAGATGCGGAAATGATTTTCAGGGAAGAAGATAAAGCTGATATCGTATCACAATATCAGCAGGTAAAGGAAAATGGCTTTGGTGAATGGAACTATCCAATAATTACGAAAACAGGCAGAAAAATACCCTCCAGTATTTCTTTTCATAAAGGGGTATGGGACAATAAGGATGCATTCTTTGTTGTTGGGAAAAATATTTCTTCGGAAATGATGATGTCTGAAGCAAGAAAAATTTCCCTGCGCCTGATATCATCGGCTGAATCAGGCGATGCTGATTCAATTATCAGAATAGCTCTGGAAGAAACTATTAAGCTTACCGGGAGCAGCATAGGATTTCTTGGTGCTTATGACGAAGGCACAGGAAATCTCACTGATACAGTATGGTTAACCGACAACACCATATTTAGCGGGAATAGCTTTAGTGAAAGAATGGAAATGGGGCATAACCGGGAGTGGATATCCATGATAAGCAGGAGGCAGCCTATAATATTAAGCCAGGAGCATATCAGCGCTATGGGTAAGGCAGCAAAAACCCTTCTTAACGGGATGGTTGTACCACTGGTTGTAGAGAATAAAATAACCTATCTGCTTGGTTTGGGGAACAAGGCTGGTGATTATAATGAGCAGGATGTTAACCTGATATCGATATTATGGGATAACGTCACCAGCGAGTTGAAGAGGATTCGGGTTCAGAATGAGCTCCGGGAAAGTGAATATGAGTACAGAAATCTTTTTGAGTCATCCAGGGATGCCTTACTCCTTTACGACCTGTCTTCCTCCAGGATTGTTCTTTGTAATGATGCTACATTGAAAATTTTCGGCTACAAAAGCCAGGAGGAGTTACTGAGTATCTCCCCGATGGATCTTTCTGCCGAGGTACAGCCAGATGGATTGCCTTCTGGAGAGTCGCTGGATGGCAATGCCTCAAGAGCAATGAGCGAAAGTGTTTATATTCCCAACTGGGTGCATAAGAGAAAGAATGGGGAAGAGTTTTCTGCTGAGGTGATCCTTTCGCCTGTTAACTATAAGGGAAAGCAGATTGTACTGGCCAATGTAAGGGATATTACAGACAGGCTGAAAGTTGAATCAGACCTTGAAAGATCGCAGGCGAGTTTCAATATTGCTGTCAAGGAGGGAGGACTGGGAATCTGGGATTATGATGTTGAAAGGAGGGAGATGATCCTGGGACAGGGATTCTGGAACCTGATAGGCAGAAAGCGCAGGGGTGGCACTATGAATGTGGATGATTGGCTGAGCATGATTCATCCTGATGATCTCGAAACTGTTGGCAGGCGGTTTACAAAACATATTGAGGGTCAGAGCTCAGAATACCGCGGCGAGTACAGGATAATGAATCCTGATGGTGGTTATAAGTGGATACAGATATCTGGTAAAGGGCTCGATCGTGACGAGGAGGGGAAAGCCAAAAGAGTAGTTGGAGTAATAATAGATGTAGACAGCACGAAGAAACTGTCGAAGCAGGTTGAAGAGACGAGGAATTTTCTGGAAACAATAATATCCAGCATTGAAGCAATATTATTTGTAAAGGATGCCGACGGTAAATATCTGCTTGTAAACCGGGCCTTTACTGAGAAGTTAGGTCTCGACCAGATAGAAATAATTGGAAAAACCAGTGAAGAACTGAAGCTATCTTTAGATATTGACTCCAGACTCAGTGATGATATAGTGATTCAGCAGGGGGTTGAACAAACCTATGAGCAGGAATTAAGATTGAGCGACGGAAGGCTATACGATTACCTGATCACAAAAATACCTATAAGAGGTAAAGATGGGGAGGTTTATGCACAGGTTGGCCTCGCTACCGATATAACACATATCAAGGAGTTAGAAAAGGATTTGCGGGATAATGTTTTCAGCCTTGATGCCGCAGTTAATGGAACAGGCAACGGACTCTGGGACTGGAATCCTGCACGGGACGAACTGGTACTGAATGATAACTGGTTTGGAATGCTTGGCTATACCAGGTCGCAGTTTAATAAGAAGTACAGGAGGTTTAATTTCAGGACATTTGCAGATTTTGTGCATCCTGAGGACATGAAAAAGATTGAGAAGGAGCTGGAGAAGCACTATGCCGGCCAAACAGAGTATTACCGCATTGAGTTCAGGATGCTTACCAGCGATGACCAATGGAAATGGATACTTGCTTCTGGCAAAGTATGGGAGTGGGATAAGGATAATAATCCTACCCGTATGGTTGGTATTCATATTGATATTGACTACAGGGTAAGAATAGAAGAACAGCTTAAACAGGCTCTTGTCAAGGCAGAAGAGAGCGACAGGTTAAAATCAGCCTTCCTGGCTAATATGTCTCACGAGATCAGGACCCCGATGAATGGAATTATTGGTTTCCTCGACCTTATGGATACAGACGAAATGCCGAGGGAAGAACGAAAGGAGTATATGTCGATAATAAGGAGTAGTTCAAACCAGTTACTGAACATTGTAAATGATATCGTGGATATTTCAAAAATAGAAGCAGGCCAGGTTACTATAAGGAACAGCCCGGTTGATCTGCCTAAGCTGTTTGAAGACCTGAGGATGCAGTACCGGCCGGCACTTGATGATAAAAAGTTGAGTCTTGAACTGGAATGCTTCCTGGAGGACGATGAAAAAACTATTATATCAGATCATACCAAACTACGCCAGATTTTATCTAACCTTATCTCCAATTCGATAAAGTTTACCGAAAGTGGAGGAATAAAGATTCAGTGCAGAAAGACCGGTCTGAATATTGAATTCTCGGTCGAGGACAGTGGATACGGAATTCCGCCTGAAATGCATAAAAGAGTGTTTGAGAGGTTTATACAGGCTGAATCGGGACTTTCAAGATTGCAGGAGGGTACAGGACTGGGACTTTCTATCTGTAAGGCCTATGTCGAAAAACTGGGAGGCAGGATATGGCTGAAGTCTGTTCCGGGTGAGGGCAGTGTTTTTTATTTTACAATCCCATTTGTTGTTGATCCTGATCCTGAAGTTAAAAGGCCGGCTGAGCCTATTAAGGACGAAAACAGCGAAGGCCTTATTCTTATAGTTGAGGATGAGATTTATAATTTTCTCTTTGTTGAACAGATTCTGCAAAACAGGGGATTGAGAGTATTGCATGCCGAAAATGGGACTATTGCTCTTGAGATGCTGTCAAAGCACAGGGATATTGAACTTGTACTGATGGATATCAGGTTGCCGGGTATGGATGGTTATGAAACTACAAGGCGAATAAAGGAAAAAATGCCCCATCTTCCTGTTGTTGCACTAACAGCCCTGGCTTTATCTGGCGACCGCGAAAAAGCCATCCAGGCCGGATGTGACGACTACCTGAAAAAACCTGTACTCAGGGAAGAACTATTGAACGTGGTTGACA
This sequence comes from Marinilabiliaceae bacterium, assembly GCA_036350795.1. Taxonomy (GTDB): domain Bacteria; phylum Bacteroidota; class Bacteroidia; order Bacteroidales; family VadinHA17; genus JAUVKT01. The sequence continues at coordinate 36,068 of JAZBNV010000054.1, read as the reverse complement.
GGGTGTTCAGTGCCGGCTAAGCTAGCTGGAAAGAACTTCAGAGATATATAAGAGATCCCTGTTTACGTCTTTATGAAGTTTTACTGCCTTTCTGAACGGAACCAGGCCAACCTCATTATTCTGTATGCCTACCATAACGCTTTTCTGGTCGTCCAGAAGTGCCTCTACCGCAGCAAAACCAAGCCTTGATGCAGTAACCCTGTCATAGGCCGAAGGTGAACCACCCCTCTGCAGGTGACCCAGTACAGTTATCCTGATATCATAGTTGGGATAAAGCTTCTTATATTTATTGGCAAGGGCATAAGCTCCCCCTTCTTCGTCACCTTCTGCAACAATAACCAGGTTGCTGGCATGTTCCCTTCTTCCGCTTTTTAACATTTCAGTAAGCTTATCGCTTTCATGCCTTGTCTCCGGTATAATAATAGCTTCTGCCCCGGTAGCTATTCCGCTTCTAAGGGCTATAAAGCCTGCTTCAGCTCCCATTACTTCTACGAAAAACATCCTGTTGTGTGCAGATGCGGTATCCCTTATCTTATCAACCGCTTCAATAACAGTATTAAGGGCAGTGTCGTAACCAATGGTATAATCGGTGCCATAGATATCATTATCAATAGTACCCGGGATACCAACAAAGGGTAAATCATATTCCTCATTGAAAATACGGCCACCTGTAAATGTACCGTCGCCACCAATTACAATAACTCCGTCAATGCCCACAGCCTTAAGATTTTTATAGGCAGTAGCCCGGCCCTCCTCAGTTCTGAACTCTTTGCACCTGGCCGTTTTGAGAATTGTTCCGCCTCTCTGGATTATTTCACTTACATCATGCGACCAGAGAGGTGTGAATAAGTTTTCAATCATACCCTTATAGCCTTCCCGAATTCCAATAACTTCTAATTTGTTAAATATAGCAGTCCTCACTACAGCTCTTATTGCTGCATTCATCCCGGGTGCATCTCCACCTGAAGTGAGTACACCTATCTTTTTAAACCTGGTCATTTATATGTATATTTTTTAATCTGCAAATCTACTATAAAAATATTTCGGCTTAAGCCTTAAGCAGAAAATAATTCCTTCAGTTTATCAAATATTTCCCTTATCAGCCATCTTGGAGTAGATGTTGCTCCGCAAAGGCCTATTGAATCCCTGCTGGTGAACCACCCGGTGTCTATTTCATCGTAGGATGTGATAAAATAACTTGAGTTGTTTTCTCTTTTACAAACTTCATACAGCATCTTACCATTCGAGCTTTTTTTCCCACTTACAAATATTATCACGTCGTGTTTTTTAGCAAAGTCTATCAGTGCAGGCTCCCTGTTTGATACCTGTCCGCATATCGACCTGGTAATAAATACCATTTTATCAGGAGTCTTACCAAGCGCCCTGTAATTATCCTTGAGCATTCCAACTATTTCCTCGTAATCCTTAATACTCATAGTGGTCTGGGAGAATATGGTTACGGGAAGCGAATAGTCTATTAATTCCAGATCCTCTTTGCCTGTTACGAGTATTGCTTCACCCTTGGTTTGTCCAAGTAAACCTTCCACTTCTGCATGACCGGCTTTCCCGAAAATGGCCACCTGTCCTCCTCCCCCGGACGAGGAAAGCCACGCGTTATGAACCCTGTTCTGTAATTTCTTTACAATCGGGCAGGTTGCCTCAATTATCCGGATATTATTTTTTTCTGCAATCTCATAAGTCTCGGGTGGTTCTCCGTGAGCCCTTATCAGGACTTTGCAATCTTTCAGCTCACTGAACTTCCTGTGATCGATAGTTACCAGCCCAAGTCTCTCAAGCCTTTCAACTTCTATTTCGTTATGCACTATCTGCCCGAGGCAGTAAACAACTTCACCCGAGGCAAGAGTTTCCTCTGCAAGTTTAATTGCATTTTCAACCCCGAAGCAGAAGCCTGAACTTTCTTCAATCTCAATTTTCATCCCGGTATTTTTGCAATATATTCCTGAACCAGTCCATTTGATCGTCCACTGTCATATTACTGTTGTCGAGCACATATGCATCTTCTGCCTGCCTCAGGGGACTGAGGTCCCTGCCCGAATCGGCAAGATCCCGCGTATTGACATTTTCAAGGATATCATTATAGTTGATCTCAACTCCTTTTTCCCTCAGTTCATTATATCTTCGTTCGGCTCTTATATCGGGCGATGCAGTCATAAATATTTTTATATCTGCATCAGGAAAAACTACCGTGCCAATATCCCTGCCATCCATAACTATACCCTTAAACACACCGATCTCTCTTTGCAGGTGCACCATCTTGTCCCTTACTTCCCTTATCTGGCTCAGGGGACTTACATAGTCAGATACTTCAATGCCTCTTATGTCTTCCTCAACATTCTCATTATTAAGGTAGGTTTCGTATAACTTTTTGTCGGTATTGAAGCGAAAATCAATCCGGATATAGGGCAGGGCACTGATTATACCCTCAATATCGATCTTACCATTATCAATAAGATCATTCCGCAATGCATAGAGTGTAACTGCCCTGTACATAGCACCACTATCTATAAAGATATATTCAAGTTCACTGGCTATTTTCCTGGCAAAAGTGCTTTTACCGCATGATGAGTAGCCGTCAACGGCAATAATTAACTTTTTATCCATATATGCTGGTTTTGGCCCTCTGCAAATGTACAAAATTCCTTCTAGTTCTTTCTGTCAAACAGACCGGGCTTCAGAAGAATCGAGATACTGGTTTGAGAGCCGGCAAGGTGGAAACGTGATCTGCTCATACTGAGTTCCATATTAGAGAGCATAATACCTGCTCCAAGAGAAAAGCCGACTGTCGATCCACGGCTTTCAAGCACCATCTCTTTTCGCAGTTTGTAATTAAAACCGGCCGCAATATAGAAATTATCAGATGGCAGTAACTCCAGTCCAAAGATCAGGTGTCTTAAAATATTCTCAGCAACTTCTCCCGCTCCTTTATAGCTTTGTGCCCCGGATTCTTCAGGGTCAAGATATTCGTGTATCAGCCTGTATTTTTGCAGATTCCGGGCTGTAAGCGACAGCCTGAACGGGGCATGGGCAAGCATGGCAGAAGCTCCGGCAATAATCTCAAAGGGCAGCCTGTCTCTTACTCCTGAATAAGTACTTATCTGTGTGCCGATATTTCTAACAACTAAACCTGCACTATACAGACCATCACGGCTCCTGTAGGAAACTCCCAGGTCGAATGCGATGCCCAGCGAGTTATAGGAATCGAGGTGGGAAAAAACAGGTTTAATGTTTATAGCGGCATTAAAAAGTGAATCTATGGCGTACGACCATATTAAGTTTAGTGCATACTCAGAGGCAGTGAACGACCCGTTTATGTTCCCCGAAGGGTCAGCGCGGTCAAACTTGCCGTAATTAAGGTAATTTATTCCTGCTGCAAACGAACCGTAAGTTTCGATATGTTTTGTATATATGGCAGATCCATAATTAATGCCGGCAATATAATTTGAGTAATTCAAGGCAAGATTCCGGTGCATAAGCCTGCCCAGCAAAGCCGGATTATAAAGAGAGAAAGACGGATTACCCGTATTAACTGAAACATTCATCCCTCCCAGCGAGCTTACACGGGAGAAAGTGCTCAGGTTAAGAAATTCATAGGTATTGTCACCACCGGTCTGGGCAGCAGCACCCAGCGCAAAGCTTAGTAATACTATATATATACGCAGTTTAAATCTCACCTGGATAGAATACAGTGTAATTTATATCTGAACGTAAATATAAGGGGATTTATTCTAAATTATCTTTTATGTTGAGTAAGAGTCTGAACCCCTTTTTGAGGTGAGATTCTTATTTTAAGGGCAATCAGTAGGTAATATTTCTGAAATAGTGTGCTTTAATATATTCTGTAAGAACACCTGCAAGTGCCTTCCCCAGTTCTTTTCTCCTGGCAGGGTCTTTCCTTAACTCCAGGTCAATCTCAACCTGGATACCATCAACCTTACCGCCACTTACCGAGCTGTGCTTATTGGTATTGAAGCCACCGCTGAATATAGGTTCACCTTCAAGCGGATAGGGGTGGGCACTGCTTGGTACACATGCATATCCACTGTTTTCGAGCATGGTCCCAAAACTCTTTTCTCCCCTTATAAGTTCGGTGTAGGTCAAAGAATCCAGGTTGGCATTTATCAGGTGACGAAGGCTGCTGTATTCAAAGAATGCCTCATCGTTCAGAAAATCATCATCAAGCCGCAGCTCTTCAGCTGTTAAAAGATAGCCAAGCTCAATTCTTTCTATGCTGTGCCTGTGTCCGTGAAGGTCGATATACAGCCCCTTGCCAAAGTCGCGTTCAACTTTATAAGTTGCCGAATCAATATAATTGTGAAATTCGTGCCATGCTTTTTCGGCCAGGATGTTACCTCCGGCAGCAAGATCAATATTACGGTTAGGGTCGAGCCTTGTCCGGTGCAGATGATTGATAATAATGTAGGGATAATAACCGGTATTTTTGTAAACCTGTTCCCGGATGGTTCTGCCAATCTCAATGGTATGAATATCCCTGTTCTTTGAGCATTGAGTACAGGGCCTTTCAGGTATGGCATCGGGCATGGCTTCACCATCGTGAGGAATTGATATCACAAGAGGCATATTTCCTTCCAGGTATTCAATATAGCCGGCATCTTTTTCGTAGTCTGTTACCTGTGCAGGGGTGGCATTAAACACTGCCATTAATAATAAAACCGGAAGGATTCTCTTTTCCATTTTGATTGAGCTAGAGTATCGCATTTATATACTTTCGCGACCAGAGATCAAAAAGCAGACCAATTTTTTTGATGCCAGCATTTGTACGAATCCTGATATCAGATTATTTGCAGTAATAACTCTTATAAATATCATTGAAATAAATACTTAATAAAAATATCATTTTATAGCTTATTATTAGTTCAATTTTTTGTTCCTGTCATTTAATAAAACAAAACGGGCTGATTCAGCACATAGAGTTGGGAATAATCCTCCCTTTTCTATTAATATATTATTGATGTATTTACTGTAGAGATCACATTATCAGTATTTTGATATTTCTGGCATGGGCTTTGGTTAAAACAGTTTAATTAACCTTTTTAACCTTATCCGGATGAGCCTTGAACTTATTGTATTGCTCTGCATGCTTGCTGCCTTTGCAGTAAGCGTATTTATATTGAAGATGCCTGCGGGAGTATCGCTTATGCTGGCTGCTGTACTCGGTACAATAGTGAGTGGCGATGGTATACCCCTGAGGCATTTTGTTGAAGGAGGATTTGGTTTTCTGGAGGCCATTCTGATTATTTCCTCAGCAATGATCTTTATGAGGGTTATGGATGCCAGCGGAGCCTTAAAAGGGATAAGCGATGGTATTCTAAGAATCTTCTACAAAAGCCCTACACTCCTTATTATTGTGCTTACCTTTTTTGTTATGTTCCCGGGAATGCTTACCGGATTATCCTCAACCTGCATCCTTACAACAGGTGTACTTGCAGCTCCTATATTGTTGCGGCTGGGTATGCCAAGGCTTGCCGTAGGAGGATTAATTGCCATGGCTGCAGTATATGGAGAGGTTGCACCCCCAATCAGTATTCCTGTAATGATAATTGGCGGGGGTGTCGACATGCCTTATATCGGCTTTGGCAAACCACTCCTTATTGCTTCGTTCCCCCTTGCAATTATAATATCTTTATATTTCAGGTACAGGTACCTGCCCGAGTATAAAAGAACTGATATTGAGTCTTTTCTGCAGGAATCAAAGAATGAGAAAATAAGCCTCTGGGTATATGTCCCTCTTGTTTTTGTGATATTTTATATGATCGGCGAGATTCGTTTTCACAAATTCCTTCCCCACCTGGGTGTTCCACTTATATTTATGATTGGAGCCTTGATGGGACTCCTGACCAGGAAGGGCATTAATTTAATCCGGGTTTCGCGCGAAGCTCTCAGGAGTGCCATGCCCGTAATGGCAATACTGGTTGGAGTAGGGATGTTTTTGCAGAGCATGGCTCTTACAGGTGTAAGAGGCTACCTGGCAGTGGTAGCATTAAACCTTCCCGAAGGGCTCAGGTATTTCGCTGCTACCATAATGCCCTTTATGGGATCGGCATATGGTTCGGCCTCTGTAATCGGTGTGCCCCTGGTATATGTCTTTATTGGCAAAAGCGCTTTGGTTGTAACAGCAGCCCTCGTATTGATGGCAGCCCTTGGGGATCTTATGCCTCCCCCTGCATTGTTATGCGCGTATTCCTCTCAGATTGTAGGCGAAAAGAATCATTTTAAAATACTGAAGATATGCCTTATACCTATTGTAATATCGATGGCTGCAGGCATACTGATCCTTGTTTTTGCACAGGAAATATCAAATTTTATTACTTAATAACAGCACAATGATGTATATAATCTACACCCTTATTCTGGCTTACATTTCATTTATTGTAGTAATAGAATTTGTGAAGGAGAAGAAATGGAAAAGTAAGCTCGCAATGGCAATGGTACTCATGGTCTTTATTTTACGTTTACTCCAGATAAAATAAGAGATATGTTAAAAAATCATCTTTCAACGATTATTATAACGCTGGTGTTCTCGGGAGCAGCCCTGGTAGCGTCAATGGAGTTCAGGCAAATGCATCACCCCGATAAGATATACCCCGGGCCATCCCTTACCAGGGTGGCAATGCTGAGTGAATATTTCGATGGAATAAAGGGAACAGCCGGAGATACAGAAGTGTATATATACGATAGCGGAATCCCCGGGGGTACAGCTTTTATAGGCGGAGGTGTGCATGCCAACGAGGCGGCTGCCTATCTTGCACCGGTGGTAATCCTGGAAAATATAGAGGTTACAAAGGGAAGAGTATTTATTATACCAAGGCTTAATAACAGTGCTTTTACCTGCAGCGATCCGATGGAAGGATTTCCCACTTCTTACGAGATTCCTACCGAAAGTGGCACCAGGAGATTCCGGCTTGGATCGAGGGTTACCAACCCTCTTCACCAGTGGCCCGATCCCCTGGTTTTTGCGCAGTACCCTTCGGGACAGCAGTTGAGCGGTTTTGAAACACGGAATATAAACCGTGCCTATCCGGGCAGACCGGATGGAAATCTGAGTGAAAGAGTGGCATTCGCAGTTGTGGAGTTAATAAAAAAGGAAGGCGTAAATATAGCTTTTGATATTCACGAATCATCCCCCGAGGTTCCTATAGTAAATGTTATTGTATACCATGAGGATGATGAAGATATTGCAATGAATGCTGTTCTGGGACTGGAATTCGCAGGACTTCAGTTTTCTCCCGAACTATCACCTGGTAATTTTCACGGACTGAGTCACCGCGAATGGGGCGATTATACCGATGCGGTGCCTTTTCTGATGGAAACAAGCAATCCCTCAATGGGTCGGCTGAGAGGAAAAACCAACGTAGATCTTGTTCTGAGTGGTTATAGTGATAATTACAGGAAAGCCAAGGAGTCGGGGGCACTCAGAATAGCATACAGGGAAGATAGCGGTGAGCCCATGGAGCACAGGGTAGGCCGGCACATTACAGGACTGGTGGAATTAATAGCAGCTTATAATATGGAAAACCCGGATAAAACTATCGGGATTACAAACCTGCCATCTTACGATGAGGTAATGACAAACGGATTAGGTAAATATTTACATAACTAAAATAATAATACGATGAAGAAGAGATTTTTTTCAATTTCGTTGCTGCTTGTTTTGTTTATTTCAACAGCAAGCATTAATGCCCAGAAATTTGAACAACCTGTTCTTATTTCTTCAGCAGGACAGAGTGCTGATGTTAAGCTGGTTAAGATGTTAGCCCAGAGACAGAATATTGATGCAACAACAGTACTGATGGCAAAGGAATCAGACCTTGAAGGAGTGAAAACATTGATTATAGTTCCCGGATTCAGCTCAAAAGGCCTTGGTGCGGCAGGTGTAAGCCAGCAGGAAGAGTATGAAAGGGTGGAAGCGGTAATAAAAGCTGCAAATGCAAAAAAGATACCTATTGTTCTTATGCATATTGGTGGCAATGCCAGAAGACAGGGCCAGTCAGATGCCTTTAATACCCTGGTTGCAGATAATGCAAAGGAAATGATTGTTGTAAAACAGGCCGATGAAGATGGATTCTTTACTCAATTAGCCAATAAGAATAATATCCCCCTCACACTGGTGGAGAAGATAGTGGATGCCTCAGGTCCTATGGCAGCCTTGTTTAATTAGTCCGGATATAAGAGCTAATCTAACTTAATTCTAATAAGATGAGAAAGTTAACCCATAGTTTAATACTGCTCCTATTCTTCCTGTCCACCCCCGTACTGCTTGCGCAGTCGACCGACAGTCCCTCAGGCAAGAATGGGATGGTGGCAACAGCACATCCCCTGGCAACAGAAGCAGCACTGGAGATATTTAAGGCAGGGGGCAATGCAATTGATGCCGCCGTGGCTGCAGCATTTGCAATAGGGGTTGTAGAGCCTGATGGCTCAGGGATAGGCGGTGGAGGCGGAATGGTTGTTTTTCTTAAAGAAAAGGGAGAATCGTATTTTATCAATTATTACGGACGAAGCTCTGAGAACGCCCTCAGTCTTAATTTTAATAGCAACAGGGACGCCCGGACAACCAAAGCTATCGGTGTTCCGGGAAATGTAGGAGGCCTTACACTCGCACATAAAAAGTTTGGTTCCCTGCCTCTTTCAACAGTAATGGCACCGGCTATAAGGTATGCAGAAGAGGGATTTGCCATCGACGCTACCCTGGCAGGACTTATACTCGATAATATAGAAATAGTTGCTGCCGATCCCGGAACGGCAGCCAATTTTACAGATGAGGGATTTCCAAAAATGGAAGGCGATATAATTGTTCAGAAAGACCTTGCAAAGGTGCTGAGGGCAATAGCCGAAAATGGAAGCCGGGCATTTTACAGGGGCGAGTATGCAAAAACTTTTGTAAAAACCATACAGGAGCGCGGAGGAGTTCTTACCGAAAAGGATTTTGCCAGTTATAAACCTGTGATTAACAAACCACTTAGGGGTAGCTACAGGGGCTATAATATCCTGGCTGCTAATTTGCCTGAATCAGGTGTAACCCTTATCCAGGGACTCAATATGATTGAAAATTTTGATCTTAAAGCATCAGGCCATTTCAGCGAGTCGGCAAAAACGTTTCATATTATGGCAGAAACATCAAAACTGATGTATGCCGACAGGTACGACTACCTGGGTGATCCTGATTTTGTTGAGGTCCCGGTAGATGTATTGATATCGAAAGAATATGCTAAAGCAAGGTTTAACACTATCAATCCTGAGCGGCTTGACCCGCCAACTTACAGGGAAGCTGAATCGGGCGACCCCTTTAATTTTGGTAAAACAGAAGCTTATGCCCTCGAACCAGAGCCCGAAATGACTGGTGGCCATACAACACATCTCTCGGTTATTGATAAAGACGGGAACGCAGTTGCTCTTACTCAGACTCTCGGACTGTTTTTTGGCTCAGCCCAGACTATTTCTGGTGTTATGTTTAACTGCGCAATGACCAACTACTCTTATTCAAGCAAAAATTCGCCAAATATTATCGATAACGGAAAGCAGTGCCGGAGTTCCATTACTCCTGCTATATTATTAAAAGATGGTGCCCCTTTCCTGGTTATTGGCAGTCCGGGTGCAGGAAGAATAATCGGGACCCTGTTTGAGCTGATCACCAATGTTATCGATTTCGATATGAGTCCGGCTGAAGCAAACCTGGCTCCGCGTTTCTATTGCCTTAAGCATGATGATTTTCTGCACCTTGAATCAGGTATTAAACCTGAAGTAAGAAAGCAGATGGAAGAGATGGGGCATAAGCTCAAGGTATACGAGGGAATTGATCTCTTTTTCGGCGGGGCACAGATGATTTATATTGATCCTGAGACAGGAATTTACTATGGATCTGCCGACCGGAGACGAGGCGGTATAGCAAAAGGATATTAGGACATTCTGAGATGTTGTTTGTTGCTACAATACTTCTTTTATTAATTGTACTGCTGCTGGCAGAACGGGTTAATATTGGAAGAAGTGTAAATTCTATCGACATCAGGATACATGTTAATGGCACCAGGGGTAAGTCTTCGGTAACGCGATATATTGCATCAGGACTCTTATCAGGAGGGAATGATGTGATGGCAAAGATTACCGGGACAGAGCCCACAGTAATCGAATCAGGTATAGTTGAGGTTTTAGGCAGGTATGGGTCTGCCAGGGTTCAGGAGCAGTTTGGCATTATACGCAGGACAGCCCGAAAAGGTATTAAAAGGCTTGTACTGGAATGTATGTCAATCTCTCCTGAGCTCCAGCAGCTTGAAAGCAGGATATTCAAACCTCATATTTATGTAATAACCAACATCAGGGACGATCACCGGGAAGTAATGGGCGGGACTATTGAAGAGCAGGCAGAATCAATATGCAAGGCCATACCCTCAAACTGTATAGTGCTTACCGGAGAGAAGAGATTCCTTGAACTTATTCGAAAGAAGGCAGAGGAGAAAGGCTGCACCCTAATAGTTGCGGGCGAAACTGCCGGCCCGGATATGGATGAACTTCCTCCCGGAGTGTTTAAAGAGAATATTGAGCTGGCCCTGGAAGCCTGCCATGCTGTCGGCTGTGATCCGGTACTGGCTCGTGGCCTAATAGTTAAAGCAGCACTTGGAGAGAAACCGTATTACAGGACCATTGAAACTGAAAACAGAGAGATTGTCTTTCTGAATGCCTTTGCGGCCAACGATACCGGCTCAACGGAGGAACTGATTGAGAATGCAAAGCGGAACCTAAATTACAGAGGTAAGATATCCCTCTTGATGAACTGCAGGGCAGACAGGCCTGTCAGAACGGATCTTTTTGCAGCCTGGATAGCTAAAAGCACCCTTAATCCGGAATGTATTTTTGTATGTGGCACCCATAGGAGGAGAGCAGTAAGCAGGCTTAAAAGAGAGGGTGTAAGCCTGGATATGGTTGTCAGCCTGGGAAAGGCTGACATATTAAATATTAAAAAAATAATCAGCGAAAGGATGCCCGGCAGTTCGATGCTGGCTGGCATAGGAAATTATGGAGGAACGGGAAAAAACTTACTGGAGGTCCTGAATTGATAATTCAATTATTTATACTTGGTCTTGTTGCCGGATTCCTGTTTTATGAAATAACAGGTATCTCCCCGGGTGGTGTAATAGCACCTGCATACCTCGCATTATTTATTTATGATCCGGGCAAAATTCTTATGACAATTCTTATCGCGCTGCTTGTTTTTATAATTATAAGATACCTGGCATCCGTAACAGTGCTCTATGGAAGGAGGAAGTTCCTTCTGGCAATAATCCTGAGTTTTGCCCTTAAACTCTTTATTGAAAGCATGATTCAGCCAATTGACTTTATCAATCTAAATCTGCAGTCGATAGGTTACATTATTCCGGGGCTTATAGCGAACGATATGTTAAGGCAGAAAATTATGCCAACATTATTTGCAACAGGAATAGTAAGCCTCATCGTTTTCCTTACCTCAATGCTGATAAGATGAGAAGCATAAATATAAATATCCGCTTGCTTATTGCTTTCTGCATTCTCCTGGCCGGAGCTTTTGTGGCAGATAGTGTATATCTTAAAAGAACAGCGCTTCCCTGCATTGAAAACATGGAAGCAGCTGTTGCACAAGCCCAGGGGTGGTTCAAAATTATAGATGATCTTAAAGAAGAGCGTGATCTTGTTTCAGATGCTTTATCCAACGTTCCCAACAGTTTTATGATAGGTGATGAATGGTCGGTTATAACAAGTTCACTTGGCTCACTTGAGGCTAAGGAAATATCTACTAATCCTGATTTTGCTGCCCTTGTTGTAAGATACCTCTATGAGGCGGGCATAGAGAAGGGAGATAAAGTGGGCTTAATAATATCCGGTTCATTTCCTTCGCTGGCTGTTTCTTCTCTTGCAGCCCTGCAGACTATCGGAGCAGAGGTAGTAATGATGAGCTCGCTGTCTGCTTCAACCTATGGAGCAAACCAGACTCAGCTTACCTGGATTGATATGGAGAAAGAACTTATCAGGAAAGGAGATCTGGAAATATCATCTGTTCTTGTATCTGCCGGGGCCACTAATGATAGTGGTCAGGGTTTAATGGAAGAGGGACCCGAACTTCTTCATTCTGCTGCAAAAAGGAACGGTGTGGACCTCTACATGCCTGGTAACCTTGTTGAAAGCATTGAACACCGGGTGGATGTGTTTACTGAGAATAATATCAGGCTCTTAATAAATATTGGAGGAAATGAGGCTGCCATGGGAGCTTGTTCACATACCCTGGGCATACCTAACGGACTGAATTATAAAACAGAGCAATGCAGGCATATTGACAGGGGAGTAATCAGCAGGATGAATGAGCAGGGTGTGCCTTTTGTAAATATGCTTAATATCAAGGAGCTGGCAGCCAGGTATGGGATAGATGTGGCTCCTGGTATTGAATACTCAAATTCTGTTAACCTGTTTACCGAAACAAAAACAAATAAATTAGCAATAGGGCTGATCCTTTTGCTGGGACTGATCCCGATCTGGTTTCTGAGAAAGAACTGATAGTGTCTATTCGACAAGATTATTATTGACCATATGTATTATCATAAAATTAACAAACCGATGTTTTCTTAATTAAACCTATTTGAATCTATGAAAAAATTAATGCTTTTTATTGTATTCTTCGCCCTGGTCTTTTTCCAGGCTTACGGGCAGAGAATTATTACGGGTAAGGTTACCGATCCGGGAGGAGAACCTTTACCTTACCTGGTAGTCTCTGTTAAAGGAACCACCCTGGTTTCTACAACTGACGAAGGCGGGAATTATTCAATAAGTGTTCCCGAAAACACAAGGTTCCTGGTTTTTTCGTTCGTGGGTATGCAAACCCAGGAGCTTGAAATTACCGGGAATGTGGTAAACTGTGTGATGCAACCAAAAGACCTTTCAGTTGGCGAGGTTGTTGTTACGGCACTCGGTATAACAAGGGAACGAAAGGCCCTGGGTTATAATGTGCAGGAGGTAGGCTCTGAAGAGCTCTCAAGACGGGGCAATTCGGACCTTGTAAACTCACTTGCAGGTAAGGTAACAGGTGTCCAGGTAAGGAGTACTTCAAGTTCTGCAGGCGCCTCAACCTATATGACCATCAGGGGTGCAGCCTCTCTTACAGGAGATAATCAGCCATTATTTGTGATTGACGGAATGCCGATTAATACAGATCAATCCTACCGGGGCAGCTCAGGTCAGTCCGGAACCTATACTTCATCGAGGAGTATTGATTTAAACCCTGAGGATATAGCAACAATGACAGTTCTTAAAGGCGGTGCCGCTACTGCCCTGTACGGATTGCAGGCTTCAAACGGTGTAATAGTTATTACCACCAAAAAGGGAGCAGTAAATCAGAAGATGAGAGTGAGTATACATTCGTCAGTAGGTGTGAAAAAGCTAGGCAGAAGAATCCCCATCCAGAATAAGTATGCACAGGGTATTAATGGAGATTGGAGATCAAAGTATGATGCTGCCTGGGGCCCCCTGATCGATACCTGCAGCTATTCCCTCGACCCATCCGATTGGGCAAACCCCCTTATCGATGTTGACGGAGCAATAGTAAGTATGAATGATCCGAATGCAACCGGTGATCCTGTTAAAACATACGATCAGTATGATTTCTTTCAAACTGGCATTAATTATAATAATAATGTGAGTGTTGAAGCCGGTAATGAAAACTCTTCATACTTCTTTTCTGTTGGAAATCTCGAAGAGGAAGGGATAATCCCAACCAATACTTTCGGCAGAACCACAATCAGGCTGAATGCTGATACCAGGCTAAGCGAAAAGGTCAAGACCGGAGCCAATGTAATGTATGCAAATACCCGTAATAACCTGGTGCGTGAAGGAGGAACATCGTCAGGACTACTGGGTCTTTATCGTACCCCCTCAACCTTTGATAATGCAGCGGGCTATAAATTACCCGATGGTACACAAAGAACACACAGGGGAGCGAATGGCAGTTATAATAATCCCTACTGGACTGCATACGAGCAAAGCAAACTTGATAAAAATAACAGGTTCGTGGGCAACACATTTCTTAACTGGGAGTTAACTGATTGGTTGTCTTTCTCTTATAATGTTGGAGTTGACTGGTTCCATCGTGGATATGCAACAATCTATAACTGGAATAGTGTGGGATACAGAGATGGAAGTCTTACAGAAAGAAGGGAGTTTCACTCCAACTTTAATTCAGACGTAATGCTTATAATTAATAAGGACCTGTCTGATGATATAGGATTTAACCTGACAATAGGACAGAATATGTTCCAGAAGAGTTATAATTACCTTACGGCTTCAACACAGGATCTGTCGTTGCCTACACTGTATAATGTAGATAATACGAGTTCCCAGACTGCAAGCCAGGGATCAAGCAAATACAGAACCGCAGCCCTGTTTGCCGATTTCAGTATGGATTACAAAAGCATGATTTATTTCGGTGCAACAATTCGCAACGAATGGTCAACAACTATGCCCGATGATAATCTTGATGCATTGTTCCCGTCAGTAAGCGGGTCATTTGTTTTCACCGAGCTTGAGGCTTTCAAGGATATGGATTTCCTGAGCTTTGGTAAGCTAAGGACATCATGGGCCAAAACAGCAAATATTGCAAGTCCTTACAGAACAACCTCCTACTATGGAGTGGCAGGGCCTGATGATTTCTACACCAGCGGTATAAGTTTCCCCTACCTGGGTTATGCCGGTTTTACTGTTGGTAATACAATTGGAAATGCAGACCTGAGACACGAAAAGCAAACTTCTTTTGAAGTTGGATTGGAGTTAAGATTCTTTATGAGCAGGCTGGGTATTGATGCCACTTATTTCAATAACGAAAACAGCGACCTGCTGCTTTCTGTACCTATTGCCGGGCCAACAGGCTATTCTTCTGCATATTTGAATGCTGCTACAATGGAGAGCAAGGGAATTGAGCTCAGCCTGAATGCTGTACCTCTTAAAATTGGAGGTTTTGTATGGGAGTTTACCACTAACTTTACCAGGATGAGAAATCCTGTTACAGGCCTTGCCAAGGATGTAGAATTTGTAACTCTGGAGGGCGATACAAAAGCACAGATAAATGCCGCTGTCGGTTATGATTACCCCACTATTTTCGGATTCGACTTTTACCGGGATGATGATGGTAACCTGCTTATTAACGATGATCCCACCGACAGCCATCCGGATGGTTTCCCCTGGACCGATAAAACAAAAACAGTAGCACTTGGCAAAGTTAACCCTGACTGGACCCTGAATATTTATAATACATTTTCTTTTAAAGGATTTAGTCTTATAAGCCTGATTGATATTAAGCAGGGAGGCTATGTAAATAACGGAACAAGGTTCAGGCTTGATTATCATGGCCTTTCAGAGGAAACTCTGGACAGAACTACTCCAACAGTTTTTGAAGGTGTGCTTGGACACCTGGATGGTGACGGGAACGTTGTATCAACAGGAGTTGAGAATACCATGGAAGTAATAAAAGACCAGGGCTGGTACAGGGGCGAGAATGGCTTTAGTGCCGGAGGAGCAGGGCGCCAGGCAGTAGAAGATGCAAGCTGGGTTAAGCTCAGGGAATTAACACTTTCATATTCCTTCAACCAGAATGTGCTTGAGAAGTTGCGCCTGTCTAAGCTTGAATTATATGTAACCGGGAATAACTTGCTGATACTTTCTCCATACAGAGGAGGAGATCCTGAAGTAAGTGTATACGGAGCCTCTAACGGTCAGGGATTTGATTATTTTGCCAGCCCTGCCTCCTATTCTTATCAGTTTGGTATTAAACTGTCATTCTAAATGGTGGCTTGAAACTTTTAAACTTTACAAAATGAAAAAATATATAGTATATCCAATTTTAACATTGTTAGTTTCGGTCTTTACATTCACAGCTTGTGATAAGTGGATCGATCCGGCTATTAACATTGATCCTGATGTTCCTTCTGAAGTCCCGGTTGAACTTCTGATGCCTTCAATGGAGCTGGCTCTTGCCTACCATATTGGTGGCAACAGGGCTGTAAAAACAACTGCAATCTTTATGCAGCAGATAAACGGAGTTGCAAGAAACTCTAATAGTGAAGCAAATTATTCACTGGCTTCTACAGATACTGATGACCTCTGGAGGAGAATGTACTACCAGGGAATGATGGACGCTGTGAAGATTATAGATCTGGGTTATGAGATTAATTCGCCCCATTATAGCGGAGCAGCCAGGGTATGCCTTGCCATGAGCCTTGGTACCCTTACTAACCTCTTTGGAGATATTCCGTATAGCGAGGCTTTTCTGGGTAGCGATGGTGTGCTTACTCCGGCTTACGATTCGCAGCAGGATATCTATACTGCTATAGATATTCTTCTTTCGGAAGCGATTACCGACCTGGAGTCAACAGAAAATATTTTTGATATCGAGGGAGACCTTATCTATGGTGGTGATACTGACGATTGGATTAAAGCAGCCAATTCGTTGAGGGCACGTTATGCCCTCTACCGCAAAAACTATTCGAATGCCATGTCGTATGCAGCTGCTTCATTCGGAACAGGTGAAAATTTCAAAATAGATTTTGGTAGTGCAAATAATGAAGCAAACCCTATTTACCAGTATAACACAACCTCTGCCTGGGGAGCTGACATTGTAATGGCCTCTACATTTATAGATATGCTGAATGCAGTTAACGATCCAAGACTGCCTTTCTATGCAGATCTCCGGGGAGGTGTATACCTGGGAAGTACTCCGGG
Source organism: Marinilabiliaceae bacterium (assembly GCA_036350795.1). Classification (GTDB taxonomy): domain Bacteria; phylum Bacteroidota; class Bacteroidia; order Bacteroidales; family VadinHA17; genus JAUVKT01. Next base: position 19,301 of record JAZBNV010000054.1, on the reverse strand, counting down.
CTCTGAAGACGATGACGTTTCGGACCTTGGTACCTATAATGATAGCCCTGAAGCACCTGTACTTTTCAGTTCGTATGCCGAAATGAAATTTATTGAGGCTGAATGCTACATGAGGCAGACAGTACCGGATAATGATGCCGCCGCTGCTGCCTATATTGCTGCGGTTGAATCATCAGTGGATTATGTTACCGGCGGAGCAGATAATGAAGCATGGCTGGATGCCAACATAAGAACGGAAACAGGAGCCAGTATTACAATTGAGAAGATTATAACTCAGAAGTATATTGCCATGTACTCAACCGTTGTACCTTATGATGACTTCAGGCGTACAGGTTATCCCGACCTTACTCCGGTTGCCGGCGCGGGAGGAATACCTGTGAGATTCCCCTACCCCCAGTCTGAGATTTCATATAATAACGCTAATGTACCCTCTGTTGGTTCGCTGACAGACCCTTTGTGGATATTTGATCTATAACTTAGGATAATTGCAATAAATATAAATCAACCCGGATATACAGCAAATAATGATGTCCGGGTTGATTATAAATATCAGTAAGAATTACCGGCCCTCCGGTTTCTAAACCTGAAGAATAACTGCTTATGACGAAGAACCTGTTGTTGATTTTTACCCAGATATTCTTAATATGCCTGGTTCCGGCCAGATCTCAGCCGGGTAACAGGGTATCTGATGTAATTCGCGGAAAAGAATCATTGAGAATTATTATTACAGACTCAGGCATTGGAGGACTGGCTGTAATGGATGATATTGCGGCTAAACTGGAAGAGAGTAAGGCTTTCAGGGAGGTTGATCTGATTTTTGTAAACGCCCTGTTCGATGCAGGCTCCGGGTATAATGCACTGAAATCAAGAGATGAAAAGCTTATACGTTTTAATAAGGCCCTGGAAGGAATGAATAAGCAGTTTAGCCCTGATCTTATTTTTGTTGCCTGCAATACACTATCAGTTTTAATTGATGATACCGGGTTTGTACGAAAGGAGGGAAGTCCGCCTCTTATCAGTATTGTTGATTCAGGCCTCGATTTAATAAGCGCTAAGCTTATGGAAGATAAGAATTCTTCAGTAATAATATTTGGCACAGAAACCACAATCGAAGAAGACACTCACAGATCTGAATTACTTGCCAGGGGTTACGATGCGGAAAGGATTGTTACCATGGCCTGTCCTCAGCTTCAGTCTTATATCGAGCAGGACCCTGAAGGCGAGGAAACAGAGATGCTGATTGAGATTTACCTGAGCGAAGCATTCAATAAGCTGGGAAAGCCTCAGAATCTTACCCATATAAGCCTCAATTGCAGTCATTTTGGTTATTCTGAGATCTTATGGGACAAGGCATTAAGATTATATGCTGAAAAGCCGGGCAGCATTCTGAATCCGAATTTTGTTATGGGTGATATTCTGTTCAGAGGAAACCCTCCCGGGGCGTATACCGAAACCATCATAAACTTTCAGGTTGTATCGATGGTTGAATTAACAGGACTGCAGGCTGTTAAAAACCTGTTTTCTTCTAAATCTCATGCTATGGTTGAGGCACTTGAGAATTATTCCCTGATTCCCGGTCTTTTTTAGCACCCTTTTAAAGTAGAGCAGGAAAATAGAAGAATTGTTTGTGCTTTTTCCTAATTTGTAAGCGTTTATACTTCCATACAATGAGGAACCTTAGGCAGTATAGTAAATATTTAAGATATACTATCATTTTCGCACTGATAATAATCGCTGCTGCTGTTGTAGTCAATCTTTTATTATCAGAATTGGAAGAAAGGCTTATCAGCACAAACCAGGACCTGTGCATCAAATACCTGGATAGTTTAAATGCAGCAGGTGAAACAGAAATCAGGATGCTGGGTGATGAGGGGATCCTGCTGGAGAGAGACCTGAGTGCAACACAGGGTCGTAAACTTGATGAACGGCTTACAAAAATATCAGAGTCGCTTCTGTGTAATGAGAACGGGATCGAAGGAGGATTTTACCTGCTCCTTCAGGACGATTTTTTTGGTTATGCCTTCCCAACATCACCTCCGCCGGTGCCTGTTTACGGCCCTCCTCCAAGGTCATATAAAATTATTAAGGACCAACTTATTGAATCCATATTCTCTGACTCCCTGATTGTGGGGCTTCATTCATTCAATGCTGCAACTTTTCCTCTCGCCACCAGGCCGGTATATTATAGGTCGGAGGCTGTTGGTGCAACATGGGTGAGAATACATATTGAGAAGGAACTGCCTATTATTAAGCTTAAACAGATTCTTTACCTTAGCGCCCTGGTAGCTATAGCCGGCTTTGTTGTGCTTATGGTGGTTTATTCAGTCTGGGCAGGAGAAATCAGGGGGATAAAAAAGGAATTGCAGCTGGTAAGCTCAGGAACTCCACTTAAACTGAAAGAGAGATGGGGGATTTTTAAATATATTTCACAGAGTGTCAACAGTATGCTTGAGACTATTGAGAAGGAAGACAGGCAAAAGCAGGAGCTTGAAAAGAAGCTTATTCAGAAAGAAAAGATGGCATCCCTGGGGAGGGTGATTGCCGGAGTGGCACATGAAGTAAAGACCCCGCTGGCAATTATAAAAACCAGGATTCAGATGTGGCAAAGGGATATTGAAAAGCACCCGGAGATGTCCGAATATATATCTACCGACTCACTCGAACTGGTTATTGATGAAACCAACCGGCTTTCATCCCTTGTAGACAGGCTCCTTATATTCTCGCGGCCAATAAAAAATATGCTGAAGCCTTCCGATATTAATATCTTGCTTGAGGATGTGCTTAAAATCCTCGATTATGAGAATAATGACTCGGGAATATTGGTTTTGCGAAAACTTGATCAGGATATTCCCCTGATTAGCCTTGATGAGAATTCGATAAAACAGGTGCTGATTAATATTCTTAATAATTCATACGAGTCTATGCCCGCAGGTGGCAGGATCGTGGTTGAGACTTATCTTAAAGAGAAGGAGGAGCAGGTATTTATTGAGATTACCGACGAGGGTTCAGGTATTCCACAGGAAGCAATCGAAGAAATTTTTGTACCTTTCTTTACTCTGAAGGAATCTGGAGTTGGACTTGGACTGGCTATCTCAGACCAGATAATTAAGGCTCATAACGGAGAGATTATTCTTATGAATAATGATCCCGGGGGAGTGAAATGTATAATAAAACTTCCGGTAAAACAGTGAAGATATGGATGCAGAATATTTATACAGGGTACTGCTTGTTGATGATGAGAAGTCTATGAGAAGAAATATCTCTGATTTGCTCGGGCCTCTGAGGTATCAGATTGTTGAGGCTGCAAATGGGGTTGAGGCACTTGAAAAATTCGAAGCAGATGCTCCCCAGATGGTAATCCTTGATATAAACCTGCCGGGGAAAAACGGTCTTGAAGTACTGGAGGAAATGAAGAAAATCAGCCCAGATGTCCCGGTAATAGTATTTACCGCATTTGGTACCAGCGAAAGAGCTATGAAGGCTATTCGGCTTGGGGCTTTTGATTATATGGAAAAACCCTTTGAGCTTGATGAATTTATTTTAACTGTTGAGAGGGCCTGTGATTACAGGAAACTGCTTAATGAGGTTAAGAGCCTCAGGAATATAGTAAATGAATCCGGAAGCCAGAAGCCTGCTGATAACATAATCGGGAGGTCATCAAAAATGCAGGATATCTTTAAGCTTATTGGACGGATTGCTCCTACCGATGCAACCGTGCTTATTTATGGTGAAAGCGGGACAGGTAAAGAATTAATCGCCGATGCAATACAACGACATTCGCTCAGAGCCGAAGAACCTTATGTAAAGATTAACTGCGGAGCTCTCTCTGAATCTATTCTGGAAAGCGAAATATTCGGCCATGAGAAGGGCTCTTTCACAGGAGCAGACTCTATGAGAAAGGGTTTGTTTGAGATTGCCGACGGAGGCACTGTTTACCTTGACGAAATAAACAGTATGCCATTATCACTCCAGATACGCCTGCTCAGGATTCTGCAGAACCAGTCTTTCTTCAGGGTAGGTGGAGTTAAGCCGGTAAAGGTTGATGTAAGGCTTATTGCATCTACAAACAGGGACCTCGAACCGGGTAAAGATGATGGTAACTTCCGGAATGATCTGTATTACCGATTAAGCGTCGTAAGGATTAACGTCCCTCCTCTTAGAGAGCGCAAAGAAGATATCAATCTTTTGCTTGATCACTTTCTTTCGAAATACAGCCCCGGGAGGAGACTGGTACCATCCGACGAAACATACCGGATGCTTCATTCTTACAGCTGGCCGGGGAATATACGGGAACTGGAGAATACAATCCATAGTGCGGTTGTTACTACCAACGACGGTGTACTCACTATTGAACAGTTGCCTATGCAAACAGCCGCGGCTGATGCTGAAGATATCTGCCTGCTCGATTATATCGATAAGGGATTGTCATTCAGGGAAACAATCAATCTGCTTGAGCGCAGGCTGATTGAAGAAGCCCTGCGTTTGCATAACAATAACCAGACAAGGGCAGCAGAGTATCTTAAGATGAGCCGCAGACTATTATATACAAAACTGAAAAATAATGAAAAACAGATTTAATACCAGGATTAGTTTGAAAGGAATATTAATCATTTTTATCCTGGCAACTGTATTAACAGGTGCAGATTTATCTGCCCAGACATATAGTGAAGGTTCATCATATTTTGGAAGAAACAACTATATTGAATACATGTGCGGAGGACTGCCCCTGATAATATCAGTACCCCATGGTGGCAACCTAACACCTTCTGAAATACCTGACAGAACTTGCGGAACAACAGTAACCGACTCCTATACCATGGAACTCTCATTAGAGCTGCGCGATGAGATTTACGACATTACCGGCAGGTATCCCCATGTCATAATAAATCACCTGAAAAGAATAAAACTCGACGCCAACAGGGATCTTTATGAAGCAACATGCGGTGATGCAGAAGCAGCAATTGCATGGGAAGAATATCATAAGTTTATTGACAGCGCAAAATTTTATGTTACAGATACATATAATAAAGGACTGTTTATTGATCTGCACGGACAAAGCAGTCATGGCGAAAGAATAGAACTGGGCTATATGCTTACAGGGGAAGACCTCAGGCAATCTGATGCTACACTTAATACTCCTGCATATGAGAACAAAAGCAGCATCAGGAACCTGGTAACTGACAATGTGAATAATTTCTCCTTCTCCGGGTTGTTAAGAGGTGACTATGCACTGGGAACAATGCTTGAAGACGAAGCTTATACTACAATTCCGAGTCTCGAAAATGAGTACCCTGTTGATGCATACTTCAGCGGTGGTTATAACACAGAAAGGCATGGTTCAAAAGATGGAGGAACCATTGATGCCATACAGATGGAATGTAACAGGCAGATACGCTTTGATGAGAGCGACAGGCTTGCTTTTGCCGGGGATCTTGCAGGGATTCTGCTGGCATATTTAAAAAAGCACTACTTCCCCAATATTGAGGACTTCTACGATAATGGTACAGGTATTGAATATCCTGAGAATACAGGTACCAGGTTTTTTCCTAACCCGGCATACGAAAGGATAGTTGTTGAAACAGAAAAACCAGTTGAAATGAAAATTTACAGTCTTGCAGGGCAACTTGTATTTTCATCTTCTGTAAATTCTGGCAGGGTAGTCCATCTTAAGGGGCTTAATAAAGGCTTCTACCTGGTAGTCTTCAGTGAAAAGGGTATTGTTACCAGTAAGGAAAAACTTATTATTAACCAGGATAATTAAATCAGGCTGTTTTACCTGCCAGTATGGTACCATCAGGTCTGGTCCATTTTTTTGGTGATTGCGAAAGAAACAGCCCTGTCACAACAATAAACATCCCTATAAGCTCACGCACAGAGATTGTATCGCCTATCAAAATAAAAGCAAATATTGCTGTAAATACCGGGATCAGGTTTGAAAATGCATTTGCCCTGGTTACACCCATGCTCCTCACTGCATAGCCAAACAGGATAAAAGCCCCGCTGGAGGCAAAAACTGCAAGTTTAACTATTGCGATAAAAGCCTTCTGGTTAAAACTGAACTCACTTATATGCCCCGATTCAACAATAAGGATAAGTGGTATAAAGAGCACCAGTCCAATAATATTCTGCACGTTAACTATAAATATAGGGTTGTAATTACCGGCCAGATGCTTAAGTACAAGGGTATAACCTGTTGCCGAAAATACTGCAAGCATGATTAACAATAAGCCCCTGTAATCAAATGATAAGCCTCCTCCCTTACTCATCACAAAAACAAGTACCCCTGCAAGCGAAATACCTATTCCGGCATAGTTCATGGTTCTGAGCCTTTCGCCATAAAAAAACCAGGCTCCTAAAGCAGCAAAAACAGGTATCGTTGCAATAAGAACTGATGCCGTAGTACTGCTTACAAAAGTAAGCCCTATACTTTCACCAATAAAATAAAGAAAAGGCTCGCAGAACGACATCAGGAGAAAATATTTTAAGTCCTGCCTGCGGATTTTTTCGTATCCCCTGCTGAAATAAAGGTACAGGGAAATTATTATTACCGAGATAAGAAGTCGCAGATACACAATTACCAGGGGCCTGTATTCGGTATTGGCTATTTTAAACCACACAAACGACAGCGCCCAAAAGATTACAGCAGCAATAATAGTCAGGTAAGATCTGATCTCCTTCTTCATATAGGTATAATAAGACTGCGAAAATAAGCTATAATTTTGTAATCCGGAATTACATCTCATATACTGTGAATCTTATCACTTAATATGAATGCTTTTTCGAACACTAAGGCTTTCATATAAATATTGCTAATATAATATACAGATTATCAACTTTCTGTGTTCTGGTAAATTTCGAACTGTCATTACCTGTGACCAGTGCCGCATTTGTATATACTTCATTTTTTTATATATTTGTTCGCTTGAAAAGCAGAATTTAGCTGACTGGTGTCAATGCGTTGATAATCAGAGGTATAAAAATAATCAATATAATCTAAATTAATCTTTAATGAAAATACTGGTTTGTATCAGTAATGTTCCGGATACCACCACAAGGGTGAAATTCGTAGAGAACAATACAAAACTTGACACTACGGGAGTTCAATGGGTAATTAATCCCTGGGACGAGCTTTCTCTTACCCGTGCACTTGAGCTTAAAGACGATAGTTCAACAGGTGTTTCATCTGTGACGGTGATACATGTCGGACTGGCAGGTTCTGAACCTACGATAAGGAAAGCACTCGCTATAGGTGCCGATAATGCAATCAGGGTAAATGCTGAGCCATCCGATGCTTACTTTGTTGCAGCGCAGATAGCAGATGTTATTAAAAATGAAAACTTTGATATTATTCTCAGCGGAATAGAGTCAAGCGATCATAACGGATCAACTGTTGGAGGAATGATATCTGAGCTACTGGGTATTCCCTCGGTATCTGCCGTTTCGTCTCTCGTGATTGAAGGGGGAGAAGTTCTTATAACAAGGGAAATTGATGGTGGAAAAGAAATAGTTACGCTGCCTGCTCCCTTTGTTGCAACAGTGCAGAAGGGTATTGCCAAAGAGCCCAGGATTGCTGCCATGCGTGGTATAATGATGGCCAGATCAAAACCGATACAGGTTTTTGAGCCCACGGGGGTCGAGCCATTAACGGAGCTTGAGTCGTACGAAATGCCGGAGGCAAGGGCTGCCTGTAAATTTATTGATGCCGACAATCCGGCAGAATTAATCAACCTTCTACAGAACGAAGCCAAGGTAATTTAATAATAATATCAGAAAGAATAAAGATATGTCAGTATTAGTATATACAGAAAACCGGGACGGAAAATTCAAGAAACAGACTTTTGAACTTTTATCATATGCTTCGAAACTGGGCGAGCAGATGGGATCACCGGTTTGTGCTGTCTCAATTGGCCAGGTCCAGGATGATGAGCTTCAAAAACTTGGTAACTATGGTGCATCAAAAGTTTTAGCTCTTAATAATGAAAAACTAAGTTCGCTTGATAACAGTGTCTACGCTTCAATTCTTGCCGAAGCAGCGACGAAAGAATCTTCTGATGTTATCATTTTAGCTAATAATAACAGTGGCAAGGCTATTGCCCCCAGGCTATCGGTTAAACTTAAGGCAGGCATAGGTGCCGGAGTCTCTAAACTGCCTCTGAGCCTGGATCCTTTTACCGTGTTTAAACGTGTTTATTCAGGTAACGCCTTTGCAAAGCTTATTATTAAGTCGGATATAAAAATTATTACACTGGCCCAGAATTCATTCGATCTTGCAGAGACCGGCGGAACGGTAAGCATAGAGAGATTTGAACCCTCGGTGTCCCTGGAGGCAAAAACTGTGGTTAAAGGTGTTCAGAAACAGGAGGGTAAACTTCTATTAAGCGATGCTGAGATCGTAGTGTCGGGTGGAAGAGGAATGAAATCTGCTGATAACTGGAAACCACTGGAAGAGCTGGCCGAAGTGCTGGGAGCCGCAACGGCCTGTTCAAGACCTGTGTCGGACGAGGGATGGAGACCACACGAGGAACATACCGGCCAGACCGGTAAGATTATAGCTCCAAACCTCTATATTGCTGTGGGAATCTCCGGGGCAACCCAGCATATTGCAGGTGTTAGTTCGTCAAAGTATATTGTAGCTATAAATACGGATAAAGATGCACCAATCTTTGATACCGCACAGTATGGAATTGTCGGGGATGCTTCAAAAGTCCTGCCCGGATTGGTCGAAGCAGTTAAGGCCTCAAAGAAATAAACAGGCATTGCTATATTTTTAAACCTTTGATCAGTATAAAAAACCAGAGATGACCAAACAGATTTATTTTGCCCTGGCGCTCCTTTTAACCCTGGGTGTATTTTCTTACACCATAGTCAGATTATCAAGGTTTTTCAGGTTTACCCGGCCTTCATTTCCAATAAGGAATATCTGGAAACGGATTAAAATAACCCTTGCTGTTGCTATCGGTCAAACAAAGATCTTCAGGAAACCGCTGATAGGTCTTGCCCATGCTCTTGTTTTCTGGGGTTTCCTGGTTATACTCGTAGGAAGCATTGAGATGGTGATTGATGGACTGGCAGGAACCGAGCGGGTGCTGAACTTCCTGGGACCGCTTTACACGCTTATTTTTGCTTCGGGTGATGTATTTGCCTTACTGATAGCAGTATTGATACTTCTGTTTATTGGCAGAAGATTATTCCTTCATATTGCCAGGTTTGAAGGCATTGAGATGAAAGCTGCCTCCCATATTGATGCTAATATAGCCCTGACAATGATTTTCCTGCTTATGGTTTCTCTTTCAGGGATGAATGCATCTTATGTGGCACTTGCGGCAGCAGGAGGAGAAAGCCTGCATGGATACTATCCTGTTGGATCTTTTCTTGCATCATTATTTTCGGGACTGGAAGCAGGCAGCCTGCATAGCTGGCATGAAATATTCTGGTGGAGCCATATACTGCTGATCTTTGTTTTTGCAAATATGCTTCCTTATTCCAAGCATTTTCATGTGTTTATGTCGGTTCCGAATGTATTCCTGTCGAGGCTTGATCCCCTTGGCAAACTTCCGAATATGGACAGCATTACCCGCGAGGTAAAACTAATGATGGATCCCGAAACTGCATTTTCTGCTCCTGCCGAAGAAGCGCCTGTTGAGAGATTTGGAGTTAAGGATGTTGAAGATGTGTCGTGGAAGAATTATTTTGATTCTCTGTCATGCACACAGTGTGGCAGATGCACCGAAGTATGCCCGGCAAATATTACAGGAAAGAAACTATCTCCGCGTAAGGTAATTATGGATGTCAGAAGCCGGATGAACGAAAAGGGCCCGGGAATGGTGAGGGAAGGCAGGGAGTACAGTGATAATAAGTCACTTCTGCGCGATTTTATAAGCGAGGAAGAATTATGGGCCTGTACAACATGTAATGCCTGTGCACAGGAATGCCCGATAAATATTAATCACCCTACGTTGATTGTTGATATGAGGCGCTACCTTGTAATGGAAGAAGCCTCAGCTCCGGGCGAAATAAAAGCCACATTCAATAATATTGAAAATAATGGTGCACCATGGCAGTATTCATCCGAAGACAGGCTGCTCTGGACCGAGAACCTTGAGATAAACATTAAAAACTGAAATAATTCAGCATGGAAACGCGTGCAGTAAACATTCCGGTAATGGCCGATAAATTTGCAGCCGGAGAAAAACCAGAGTATCTATTCTGGGTTGGATGCGCAGGTGCATTTGACGACAGGTACAAAAAGGTCACAAGAGCTTTTGCAAAGATACTGGTGTACCTCGATATCGATTTCGCAGTGCTGGGGAAAGAGGAGACATGTACAGGCGATCCAGCCAGAAGGGCAGGTAACGAGATGCTTTACCAGATGCAGGCACTTCAGAATATCGAGCTTTTTAAAGCATACGAAGTAAAAAAGATTATAACAATATGTCCACATTGCTATAATATTTTCAAAAACGAATATCCTGACCTGGGAGGCGAATACGAAGTGATTAACTATCTTGAACTGATTGATGAAAATATTAGTTCGGGAAGGATTAAACTTGATGGAAACAGTCTTAAGTCAAAATCAGTTACCTACCATGATCCCTGTTACCTGGGACGAGCCAATAATATCTATGATGAGCCAAGATCCATTCTTAAAAGCTTAAGCGATAATGTTGTTGAGATGGACAGAAACAGGAGCTTTGCATTATGCTGCGGAGCCGGCGGGGGACAAATGTTCAAGGAGGCCGAAAAAGGAGACAAGGAAGTATTTATTGAGCGTACCGAAGATGTGCTCAAAACAAATGCTGAAATAGTGGCAACTTCATGTCCGTTCTGTATGACTATGATGACAGACGGACTTAAATATAAAAACAGGGAAGAGGATATTAAAAATTACGATATTGCCGAACTGATAGTTGAGGCACTGGATTTGTAAAAAACATAAATTTTAAAATATAGAAATGGAAAGTTCAAATGTCTTAAAAAGTGGTGAATTTCTTGTACGTGAAGTAGATCCCGCCAACGTATTTATACCCGAGGAGTACGATGAGGAACAGCAGATGATTGCTCAAACATGCAAGGATTTCCTTGATGCAGAGGTATATCCCCAGCTTGATAACCTGGATAAGGGCGACCGGGAACTTATGCTTGAATTACTCAAAAAATCAGGAGAACTTGGGCTGATGGGAATTTCAATACCTGAGCAATTCGGAGGCTTCGGCCAGTCTTTTGTTACCCAGATGCTTGCTGCCGAGACCATCGGTGCAGCATATTCATTCTCGGTTGCATTTATGGCTCATTGCGGGATAGGTACCCTTCCAATTATGTATTTTGGTTCGTACGAACAACGCGAAAAATATGTTACCAAACTTGCTTCCGGCGAACTTATTGGAGCCTACTGTCTTACCGAACCGGGTGCCGGTTCTGACGCCAATTCAGGCAAAACATCCGCAAGCCTCTCTGAAGATGGGAAACACTATATTCTGAATGGCCAGAAAATGTGGATTACAAACGCAGGTTTTGCAGATTTACAGACTGTTTTTGCCAAGGTCGATAACGACCGTGTGCTGAGTGCCTTTATTGTAGCGAAGGATGCAGAGGGAGTAGTTATTGGCCCCGATGAACACAAAATGGGTATCAAGGGATCATCTACCGCGCAGATCTATTATAATGATGTTAAGGTTCCGGTTGAGGATATGATTGGTAAACGCGGAGAAGGTTTCCGTATAGCCCTCAGTATTCTTCATATGGGACGACTGAAACTGGGAGCAAACGTTCTTGGAGCAGCAAAAAAAGCTATTAATGACTCTGTACAGTATGCAAACGAGAGGAAGCAGTTTGGTACACAGATTGCCAACTTCGGGGCTATAAAATATAAACTGGCCGAACAGATTATCAGGACCTTTGCAGCCGAATCTGCTACCTACCGGGTAAGTAAGGATATAGACGACCTGATGGCTCAGTACAAGACCGAAGGCTGCGATATAGGACGTGCTTCCATCGATGCAATAGCACATTATGCCGTTGAAGCTGCAATACTTAAAGTATATGGTTCTGAAATGCTTGATTTTGTTGCTGATGAGGCTGTTCAGATTCATGGAGGTATGGGTTACTCAGCCGAAATGGCTGTCGAACGAGGCTACAGGGATTCAAGGATAAACAGGATTTTTGAGGGAACGAATGAAATAAACAGGATACTGGTTGTCGACACTGCTATGAAGCGTGCCCTGAAAGGTGATTTTGACCTCTTTGGAGAGGCAGGAACCTTAGCTGCAGATGTAAAATCTGTAAGGGCTGAAAAGGCCGATGGTGATTTCTTCGAAGAGAAGATGAGCTATATCAGGAACTTTAAAAAGATTGCCCTTCTTGCCATTAATGCAGCTTCAGTTGAATTCGGCAAAAAGCTGGTTCATGAGCAGGAGATTCTCAATAATATTGCCGATATGATGATGGAGATATATGTTGCAGAGTCTGTTGCCCTGAGGGTTAAAAAGATTGATATGCTTAAGGGATCGCATGAATTCTATAAAGAGATCATGGATGTTTATGTATATGATATTGCAGCAAAAATCAACAAGTTTGCAAAAGATGCCTTTAACTCAATGTCAGAAACAGAAGGCATTGATATCTACCTTAATAAGATTGATGAATTGTCAACAGTAAAAGGAGTGAATGTTAAGGCTTCCAGGAGAAAGCTTGCTGATAAACTTATAGAAGATAATCTGTACAGGTTTTAGACTGAGGACCTTAAAATAATTAAAATGGTGTATCAAAAGTCAAATAATCATCATCTTTTGATACACCTTCTTATAAAATATACTGAAGACCAGAACTAAGAACGAAAAAATGAACTACACAGAAAGAGCACTGATAATGATACTGCTGGTAAGCATGGTATCCTCCTGTTCAACCGTACCTATTACCGGCAGAAAACAGGTAAACCTTCTGCCTGAGTCAGAGATGATTGCCATGGGTTTCAGTTCTTACAGCGAGTTTATGAATACTGCTCCACTGTCGTCGAACACTGCTATGACCAGCATGGTAAAAGAAGTGGGATCAAATATCTCGGGTGCAGTTATAAAATATTTTGACGATAATGGGCTTTCATCACGAATTGAGGGATACGAATGGGAACTCAACCTCTTTGCCGACGATACACCCAATGCCTGGGCCATGCCTGGAGGTAAAATTGCAGTATACGAAGGAATTTTGCCCTACACACGCAGCCAGGAGGGACTTGCAGTTGTGGTAGGTCACGAAATTGCCCATATTGTTGCAAGGCATGGTAATGAAAGAATGAGCCAGCAACTCCTGGTTCAGCTCGGGGGTATAGCCCTGAATGAGGCATTAAACGAAAAACCTGAAGAGACCAGGAACATCTTCCTTGCAGTATATGGAGTAGGTACCCAGGTTGGAGGAATTCTGCCCTATTCGCGTGAACATGAAAAGGAGGCCGATAAACTTGGTTTGATTTTTATGGCTATGGCAGGTTATGATCCCTCCTCTGCTATTGAGTTCTGGGAGCGTATGGCCGAAGCCGGGGGATCCAAACCACCTGAATTTCTTAGTACCCATCCCTCTGATGCCAGCAGGATTGCTGAAATGAAAAAGAACCTTCCGGAGGCAATGAAATACTATAATAAGTAATTTATTATCTGCCGGCTGCATTAAGAATGGCAGAAGTAAGACTGTAGGGTGAGCCAATCTCAACATCCTGAGATAATTCCCATGCCATAATTCCACCAATACCTTCGTCAATCAGGTACCTGGTTTTGTTTTCCAGCATAGTCCGACCATTATAGCTGTATTTACCGTAAGAATTCTGATCAGGAGTGGGAGGAGAAAGAGCTACAATATCCCGGTAAACCATATACCTGCTTGAATTATCGCCTTCCGCATATGGCCTTTTGGCATAATAAGGCACACCCATAATAATCTTTGACCTGGGAATTCCTGCATATACATAATCCAGGGTATAGTTCCTGAACATAATTAGGGGGATATGATTACCGTAAGTATCGAGTATACCGTACGACATCACATTAACAAAGTCATAGTAGGGTTCCAGCTCGCCGGAAATTCCGGATTGTGAAGCTGCCATGGCAATGGAAAACAGAAGACCCTCATTCTTCAGTGCAGCAGACAGCTCCTTTACCAGGCTTCGAAAATCATCTTCATCTACTGGCACAGGATAACTCTCCCAGTCAAGATCTATCCCTTCAATATCATTTAAAAGGCAATAATCAATAAGTTGCTCAATATAGTCTGCCCTGAGCAGGGGGTCAGAAGCCATAAGATGAATATTCTCAGACTCATACCAGCCACCCACAACGAGAAAAAGCTTTGTGTCAAACCTGCTAAGGTAATTGTTAAGATCGTCTATATCAGATGTTTTTGATGCCTCCATAAAAAACCTGCCTTCTGCATCAGGGGTAGTTGAAAAATAGTAAAGATGGTCGAGCCTGCGGCTTATTCCCAGGTCAACCTTCGACATTCCGTAGTAGGGGAGATACCCGGCAATAATAATATCGCTCTGCTCATTATAAGGTGTACCTGGCTTCTTACAGGAGAAAAGGTTTGCCAATAAAAAAATCAATATAATGGAATAATATTTCACTTTTTGTTTATTATTGACACATATCACCAGCTTCGGTTCTTTATGCGAGTACAAAATTAATACATTTACAGGGTACAAAATAAAAATAATCAAGTGATGAAAAAACTTATGCCGGGCTTAATATTACTGTTGTTCCTGAATTCGTGCAGCGACAGGACTGAATTATTTAACCCGCTTCAATATGTCGATCCACAGATAGGCTCAGTACATGGAAGGTGGTTTTTCTATACACCGGGAGCCAGGCCTTTTGGTATGGCCAAGCTCGCTCCGCATACAAATGCATATAACAGTATTGGAAGCTGGATGCCCTGTGGCTACGACGACAGGCATACTTCAATTGAAGGCTTTGGTCACTTTCATGAGTTCCAGGTTGGAGGCCTGGTGTTTATGCCCCTGACTGGTAAGATAAAAACCACTCCCGGCACACTTGATAATCCTGACACTGGCTACAGATCCAGGTTCACGAAAGAAAATGAACACTCCGAAGCGGGCTACTACTCGGTTATGCTGGATGATTACAATGTAAAGGCCGAGATAACAGCCACCGACAGGGTTGGCTACCACAGGTATACTTTCCCGGCTTCTGATATGTCGCACATAATCTTTGATATCGGACATAAACAGGGTGAGAGCAGCGATGTTACAGATGCATGGATAGTACAGAAAGATGAGTTCAGCTACGAAGGCTATATCGAGACCTATCCCGAGTATATTAAGTTTTGCGATGAAGGAAACCGTGTTAAAATGTATTTCGCATTTATAGTTAATAAAAAACCAGAAAGTGTAGGGACATTTGTCGATAATGATGTAATGGAGGGGGCAAGCGAAAGCAGGGGTATAGCAAATGGCATGTATATTACCTTTTCTACGCTTGAAGGAGAGGAAGTTCTTATCAAAACAGGGCTTTCGTATACAAGCACTGAAAATGCCTGGCTTAACCTCAGGACGGAATCAGAGGGAAAAAGCTTTGATATAGTCAGGGAAGAAGCAGCTGAGGCCTGGCGCGAAAAGTTGTCGGTCTTCGAAGTAAGGGGAGGGAAAAAGGAAGACAGGATTAAATTCTATACCGGGCTCTATCATGCCTTACTGGGCAGGGGGCTCGCATCAGATATTAACGGGGCCTACCCGAGAAATGATGGCACCGCAGGCTATATACCACTCGATGAAAATAATGTTCCTTTATATAATCATTACAATACCGATGGCATCTGGGGAGGGTTCTGGAACCTGGGACAGCTTTGGGCACTGGCATACCCCGAATACCTGAGCGAATATATGCAGTCTAACCTTGATTTCGCCGACGAAACCGGCTGGTTACACGACGGTGTTGCTGCAGGAGCATATTCGAACGGAGTACAGACAAACTATATGGGACTGATGCTGGCAGCTACCTACAATTGCGGTATCCGGGATTTTGATATTGAGCATGCATATGAAGTTGCTCTCAAGAATGAAACACAGGCACTTAACAGGGATTTTGGATCAGGGAAGTACGACCTTGCCCACTTTGTTAATCTGGGCTATGTGCCTTCGTATGATACAACCCTCTCAAACGGCTGGGTCTTCAATTTTGGTGCATCGCACACTCTTGAATTTTGTTTCAGCAGCTTTGCTGTATCAGAATTTGCTGCTTCGCTGGGGAAGGAAACAGACAGGGAAAAGCTGCTCAGGCAGGCAAATGCTTACAGGCGGATCTTTGATCCTGAAACCAAATTTATCAGGCCCAGGTATGCAGATGGCAGTTTTATTGAAAACTTTAATCCTACCGAGCCATGGAGGGGATTCCAGGAAGGGAATGCATTCCAGTATACATGGTATGTGCCTCATGATCCTGCCGGTATTATAGAACTTGTGGGCGAAGACCTGTTTAACGAAAGACTTGAGAAGATGTTCATGGATGCCCGGAAAAGCACATTTGGAGGCGGACAGGAAATTGACAGTTTCTCAGGTCTGGAAAAACTTTATAACCATGGCAACCAGCCATGCCTGCATAATGCCTGGCTTTTTAATTACACGGGTAAACCCTGGCTTACACAGTACTGGGTAAGAACTATTTGCAACGAGTTTTATGGAACAGAGCCACTGCATGGCTATGGATTCGGACAGGATGAAGACCAGGGCCAGCTGGGAGCCTGGTTTGTACTGGCTTCATCAGGCCTGTTTGATGTTTCGGGTCATGCCTTCAGAAACCCGGTATTCCAGATCGGATCACCCTTGTTCGATGAGATAAAGATAAAACTGGATGAAAGATATTATGCGGGTAAAGAATTGGTAATCAAGACAGTGAATAATAGTCCCGAAAACATTTATATTCAGGATATACGCTTTAACGGAATTTCGGTTGATAGATTCTGGATTGAGAGGGATAAGCTTATTAAAGGAGGAGAACTTGTACTTGAAATGGGAAATATACCCCAGAAGGATGAGAGATGCCAAAACCTTCCACCCTCAATGAGTTACATTCCGGGTGATGTTAGCTAGGTCTGGCAAGTCCAAAGTTGACATGTGTCATTAATTTTTAAGATAAAGATCAATGTTATTTCTGCTATTCATTTTACCCTGAATCATATAGGTTTATTGTTTTAAAATTATCTTTAGCCAATGAATTATCACAAGTTATTATACCAAAAATATTATCACAGTATGAGAAAAAAAATTAATATTTCATTGAAGCTGGTTCTCCTTGCATTGCTTACTGTAACCGCCTGTGAGCAGTACAACTGGGATCCGCCAAAATGGGACCCTGACGATAACAGTAATCCTGAAAGGCCAAGGCCTCTCGATTACGACGATCATGTTGCACCCCTTTTTGAAGCATATAACTGCACCGGTTGTCACAATGGAGTTATTCCTCCCGACCTGAGGGCTTCAGAATCATATGCTGCCCTTACCAGTGGCTCTTACCTTAACTTTGCTGATGTGGAAGAAAGTGAAATTGCAGTCAGAGTTGCAGATCCTGAGCATGGAGGAACCTGGAGTACAGTACATTACTTCACCCTGCTCGACTGGATCCATTCAGAATCAGGAAAATAATTTAAAAACGAACCAAATAATTATCACAATGAAGAAGATATTATCACTTTTACTATTAGCGTTTTTAGCACTTCCTTCTTTCGCCCAGGAAGAAGAGGAAGATTACCCGGTTGGCTATACCTTTGAAACCAGTATACTGGTAGATAACCAGACCGTTATGACCCCCTATAAGGGGATGATCGAATTTGAGATACACCACAGGTTTGATAAAATTACCAACGGGTCAAAAACACTCTTTGGTGTATATTCGCCGGCAAATATCCGCCTTGGAATCAACTACGGTGTTACAGATAAGGCAATGCTTGCTTTTGGTGTAACCAAAGACTACAGTATGTGGGATTTTGCAGCCAAGTATGCGATACTGCAGCAAACAGAATCAGGCAGTATGCCGGTGTCAATGAGTTTCTATGGTAATGTTGGTGTGGAAGCAAGATCAGACGATAACTTTGGTCCTCCTGAAGAATTTAAGATAACACATAAGCTATCTTACTTCAGCCAGCTTATTGTGGCCCGTAAATTTGCCGATGCTTTTTCAATGCAGCTTGCTCCCACCCTGATCTGGTTTAATGCTGTTGAGTCGGGGTATAATAATATAAACTTTGGGCTTCATGCCGGGGCCAAACTTACATTTGCTCCTTCACATGCTATTATTTTTGAATATGATCAGCTCTTTACCAATCCCGATACAGATTATGACGGGGATGGAGAAGAAAACTTCGACCAGACCAAGCCCCAGCTTGCCATAGGATGGGAAAAGGGAACTGCTACACATGCTTTCCAGCTTTTCTTTGCCAATTATAAGGGAATTTTAGGTCAAAGAAATTTCGTATATAATAAAAATGATTTTACAGCCGGGGAATTCCTGGTGGGTCTTAACGTAACAGTTAGATTCTAACGGTAAAACCGATTGCACAATGAAATTACTGTTAGCATTAATTCCTTTAATATTTGCTGTTAATTTTGTAACAGCACCCGACAGGCCTGTAATGCAGGATCCGGAGGATGAGGCAGTTATGGAGAAGAAGATGGAGAATAACATCTTTGCCGAAGATAACGAAGCCTGTTTTGTTTGTCACGGGGAAAACATATTTGAACTTACTGACACTGTGTTGGGTGTAACTGCCAAAAGGCATATGTGCCAGGATTATTACATCGACAGGGACCTCTACTACAAATCCAATCACTGGAGTTTTGCCTGTACCGACTGCCATTCAAGCGATTTTGAAATTTTCCCACACCAGACCTTTGAAAGGCTTGAGGAACATTATGCATGTAATGACTGTCATGCCTACGACGAAGAGTATGCACATTTTCAGTTTGAGAAGATTGAAGAGGAATACCTTGCCTCTACCCACGTAAACCTGGAGAATTTTTCATGCTGGAAATGTCACGACCCTCATAGTTATGAGATAAATATCAGAACCAGCGAAAACCTGGGAGAGACAATCCTGTATGATAATGCAATCTGCCTTGAATGTCATGGTAATTACTCTAATTACCAACTGCTTAGCGATAAAGCGGAGGTTAACCTGGTGGCAAACCATGAATGGCTTCCAAATGAATCACTGCATTTTGCAAGTGTTCGTTGCATTGAGTGTCATACAGAGATAAGTGAGGATATACTGGTTGCACATAAATTACTCCCAAAAGACCAGGCAGT
>JAZBNV010000053.1:0-8600 GCA_036350795.1 Marinilabiliaceae bacterium | reverse complement strand
TCCGGCTCTTGCCTTCCTTGTATTTAATATTCTTACCACCTGGTGGGTAAAGAACGCTTCCTTTGCCGGACTGCTGGTTGCCCTGGCTGTCAATACCTTTATGATGACCCTGCCTTTTTGGCTTTTTACGCTTACTCACAGGAAACTCGGAGATCGCATAGGCTACTTTTCATTTGTGGTATTCTGGATAGCAATGGAATACTTTTATCTGAATGCAGAGATATCCTGGACCTGGCTAAACCTTGGAAATGGCTTTGCTTATGATATCAGGCTGGTGCAATGGTACGAGTATACCGGTGTACTTGGAGGTACTCTATGGGTTCTGCTTGTTAACCTCCTGTTATTTTTTATATTCAGAAATATCAGGAACAGATCGGAGAAAAAGACCTGGTACAACAGGATTGCTCTTGCATCAACACTTATTATTGTTCCCATAATATACTCCGTGGTTCGTTTTGGCACCTACAAAGAATATGAAAACCCTTACGAGATAGTAGTGGTGCAGCCAAATATAGATCCCTATATGAAGTTTAACGACGTGCCGGTTGGGGAACAGCTGGAAATATACTTCCGGATAGCCGATTCACTTGCCACACCCCAAACAGATTATATTGTAGCTCCCGAAACCTTTGTTAATGATAATATCTGGTTGCACAATATAAAGGCAAACAAGAGCATCCAGGCACTTCAGAACTTTTCGTGGTCTTACCCCGGTGCAGAACAGGTACTGGGAATTACATGCTATGGCTTGTACAATAAGGACGAACGTACTGCCACAGCTCAACACCTGAGAGATGATCTGTATTACGATAGTTTTAATACAGGGATACAGATAGACACTACGGGGCAAATCCCCTACTATCATAAATCGCAGCTTGTTGTTGGAGTGGAAAAGATGCCCTATCCAAAACTTCTTGGATTCCTGCGCAAAATAATGCTTAACCTTGGCGGAACATTCAGAAGTCATGGAGAGCAGGAATACCGTGACACTTTCAGGAACCCGCGCGATGGAACAAGGGTGGCGCCGGTAATCTGTTACGAGTCAATTTTCGGGGAATACGTAACTGAGTACATTAAGGAAGCAGGTGCCAATTTCATTTTTGTTATCACCAATGATGGGTGGTGGGGCGATACCCCGGGCTATAAGCAGCATAACTCTTTCAGCAGCCTCAGGGCAATTGAGAACCGTCGTTCTGTTGCAAGGAGTGCCAATACGGGGATATCATGCTTTATCAATCAGAAAGGGGAAGTGCTCGATTCTCTTGGATGGTGGGAAAGAGGAGGAATAAAGGCAAGTCTTAACTCAAACAGTAAACTTACCTTCTATACCAGGCATGGCGATTACCTTGGTAGGATTGCAGGAATTTTGTTCCTTCTGATACTTGCGTATACTATCTTCAGGTTATTTATACCAGGAAAGTAACAGCAGGATTCAAATCCAGTCATATTGCTTTGTTTCAGGAAATTTTCTTAGTATTTTTATTGAAATTATAAGTCTGTAATTATGAAAATTATATCTATCGATAAAGTTGAAAAGAAGCAGGTACATATGGAAGGTGCTTCGGGAGCATGGAAGCAATTGCCTCTTGGCAGTGTTGATGGAGCACCGCTTTATTCTTACCGCGTATTTACAGTGGAGCCGGGCGGATTTACACCCTATCATAATCACCCCTACGAGCATATGAACTATGTTATTGAAGGCGAAGGAGCCCTTGTAAACGAAAGGGGAGAAGAAACACCAATTAAGGCCGGTGATTTTGCCCTTGTCAATCCCGACGAAAAACACCAGTACAGAAACAAGGGTACCGGACCTTTCGTTATGATCTGCGGAGTGCCCAGGGAGTTCGAATAAAATAAGGATAATTAAAGGTAAGTGGATTTTACCTTTTGAGAACTGCAGGCTGCTTGTAAGGCAGAGGGTAGTTGACTCTTGTAGGTTTGCCATGTTTATATATACTGGCAGTATAAGCAGATAAGATGGGTCAAAGAAAATCAGAACAATACCTGCTTCCTCTTAAAAAGGAAGAAAAAGCTCCGGGAAACTACGATATTTATCCTTCATTGAAGCTGGATCAGGGCAAAATATCTACCGGTACAGAAAGCCTGGTGCAGGAACTGGCAGCTGAGAAAACGCTTATTATAGATGGTTATATTGGCGTCTTCTACCATACAATACGCAAACACTTTGATGCCGGGTTTAAAAGGCTTGGGAAAAAAGTAGCCTGGTTTGATGTTACTTCGGCCTTTAAGGAAGAGTCAGAAATAGATAAAATGATTGAGCCCTTTCTTGGAGGCGATGATCCCCTCTTTGGAACACGCACCACACTGAGCCTGGAAGATTTCTACGACAGATCCAGACTGGAAAATATATTTCCGGACCAGGGTGCCGACCTTAATATTGTTATTGGTCCGGGGGCCGGCATTAGCGGCCTGGATGGAAAGTTGCTTTATATTGATCTTCCAAAAAATGAGTTGCAGTTTCGCGCACGTGCCTCTGGTATTTTAAACCTTGGTGCCAGCAGTACCAAAGCCATTAAAAGCATGTATAAGCGCTATTATTTTGTTGATTGGGTCGTGTTAAACGATTACAAACGCAGAATACTTTCACAGATCGATTATTTTGTTGATGAGCAGCGTATCGATGAAATAACATGGATGAAAGGCGATGATGTGCGCAATGGACTCAAAAAAATGGCATCTAACGTTTTTCGAGTACGCCCCTGGTTTGAGCCCGGTGCCTGGGGTGGCCAATGGATTAGAGACCGGATTGAAGGTCTGAACAGGGAAGTTGTTAATTATGCCTGGTCCTTTGAATTGATTGTACCTGAAAATGGCCTTCTTTTTGAGAGCAATGGTAGCTTGCTTGAAGTTTCCTTTGATTGCCTTATGTTCCAGGAAACAGATGCAATCCTGGGACAGCATTCTGAAAAGTATGCTTATGAGTTTCCTATTCGTTTCGACTTCCTGGATACCTTTGATGGCGGTAATCTTTCAGTGCAGTGCCATCCGCGCCCTGCATATATTAAAAAACACTTTGGAGAGAGTTTTACACAGGAAGAAACTTATTATATCATGGATGCCCGTGAGGGAGCTAAATGCTACCTTGGTTTCCGGGAGGATATAGATCCGCGTAAATTTGAAGCCGACCTGCAATATAGTTACGAAAACAAAGAAGAAATTGATATTACAAAGCATGTCCAGGTACACGATTCGCATAAGCACGATTTGTTTCTGATACCCCCCGGAACAGTGCATGGCTCAGGTATAAATAACCTGGTACTTGAAATAAGTACAACTCCCTATATTTTTACCTTTAAAATGTATGACTGGCTACGCCTCGACCTGGACGGGGAATTACGCCCCCTCAATATTAAGAGGGGTATGGAAAACCTGTATTTTGAGAGGAAGGGCCCTTACGTAAAAGAAAAGCTTATCTCTCGCCCCTGCCTGCTTGAAAAGGGCAGCGACTGGGAACTATATCACCTGCCAACTCACGAAAAACACAGCTATGATGTGCATCGCTTCCACTTAAAGAGAGAAATTGAGGTCAGAACCGATAATCGTTGTCATGTACTATCACTGGTCGAGGGACAAAGTATAATAATTGAGACAGAAAAGGGCATAAGGCAGCGTTTTAACTATGCCGAGACCTTTGTAGTACCGGCTGCAGCCGGATCTTACAAAATTATTAACGAAGGTGAAGATGAGATTATGCTTGTAAAGGCTTTTATGAAATAAAGAGAGATGAAAAATTTATTACTGATTATAGCCCTTGCCGGACTGCTCCTTAATTCCTGCACAACACAGAATAAGATAATCTGGCAAATCGGCGAAAACAATAACAGCGGTGCTGAATTTGCCCTTGCCCCGGACGAATATTCAAAATTTATTGAGAAAGATTTTGGATGGGAGGATAAGTATTTTATTCCTGGTTTCTCTGATGTAAAAAGCGACTTTCCCTATATTATTCCGGGCACAAGCGATACCTGGGGAGGCACATGGGGTACTGCAGGCTGGCGCTCACATACCCTGAATATCTTATTCGGAGTAAAGAAAATTCCGAATAAGGGCGATTGGAAATTAACAGTTGATATCCTGGATTGTAATCCGGATGATCTGCCACTTTTTAAGGTAAGTGTAAATGGTAAAGCATGGAAATACCGGCTTCCGGTAATTAACGAAAACAGTAATATTGATAATGAGCCTGCAGATTTATCTGAATACCTTATTGAGATTCCGCTTGATAATGCCTTGATAAGGGCCGGTGGAAACGAAATACAACTTACAACACTCGAAGGTTCCTGGTTAAAGTTCGACCAGGTAAAACTGGAAGGGCCGTCAAGTATTCGCTTAAATGAGAATAAGCTGCTTTTCCTGCGTGGTGTGGAGGCCGCTGATTATGAGCTTGAAGGAAAGCAGGTGCTGCTGCTTGATGCAGAGCATCTTTCAGGTCGTCCGGAATTGCTGGTAAAACTGGATGGCAGGGAGATTCTGAGAGAAATAATTGAAACAAAACGCTACACTTTTGAAGCACCAATGCCTGCTGTTGAATCCCTTACAGGAAGTAAATACGAAGTATTTGCTGACGAAGAAATGATTCAATCGGGACGGATAATCCGCGAAGCCAAAAAAGAGATTACTCCTGCAGCCTATGTTGATACCAAAATTGGAACGGCACATTCGCGCTGGATGATAGCTCCCGGGCCCTGGATGCCCTTTAGCATGGTAAAGCTGAGTCCCGACAACCAGAACGATAGCTGGCAGGCGGGATACGAACCTGCTTTCGAATCAATAGGGTGCTTTTCGCATATACACGAATGGACTATTGCAGGACTGGGGTGCATGCCTGCAAACGGCCCGCTGCAGACAAAGGTTGGTGATGAAAAAGATGTGGACAGTGGCTACCGCTCACGTATCGATAAGTTTACAGAAGAGGCACCGATAGGCTACTATAAAGCCAGATTAACAGATTATGATATTACTGCTGAGCTTACTTCAACCACCCGCTGTGGTTTTCAGCGCTATACTTTCCCCGCAGAAAAGGAGGGGTCCAGGGTTCTACTGGACCTTGTAATTCCCAGTGAGTATACCTATAAGTCGCTTAAAGCGCACTTTAAAAAGACAGATGATAAGACAGTTGAAGGCTATTCTCATCAGCTATGTCCAAACACCTGGGCCGGAGGGATATCACAGGAATATATTGTACACTTTGTTGCCGAGTTCGACCAGCCCATCAGTGGCTTTAAAGTCTGGACCGAAAATGGAATTGAAGTTACAGATGATTTTACTGTCTCAAATGCAAAGGATGTGGGTGCCATAGTTGAGTTTGATACAAAAAGCAACAGGGTAGTTCAGCTGCGGACAGGCATTTCATATGTAAGTATTGATAATGCCCGCGAGAACCTGGAAACTGAAATTACAGAACCTTTTGGATGGGATTTTGATGCAGTTCGCCAGCACCATGTTGATACCTGGAATAAACTGATGAGGAGGGTGAAAATCAGCTCAAATGATTCGCGCGAAAAGATGCGTTTTTATAATAATTTTTATCGTTCGCTGTGCAGCCGTAATACCTTTAGCGATGTTAATGGTGAATGGCGGGATGCCGATGAAAATATTCGCAGGATGGAGGATCCGTCTTCAGTGGCCCTCGGTTGCGATGCATTCTGGAATACCTTCTGGAATCTTAACCAGTTCTGGAACCTGCTTACTCCCGAGTGGAGTAATCGCTGGGTTAAATCACAACTGGCAATGTACGATGCAAATGGCTGGCTGGCTAAAGGCCCGGCTGCTATGGAATATGTTCCGGTTATGGTAGCAGAACACGAAATACCCCTTATTGTAGGGGCATACCAGATGGGAATTCGCGATTATGATGTGGAAAAAGCATACAGGGCGGTAAAGAAGATGCAAAGCACTCCGGCACAAGCTGTGGGCGGAGGTTTTGCAGGCAATCGCGACCTTATAACTTACCTGGATCATGGATATGTTCCTTACGATAAAGGACGTTTTTCAAACTCGCTGGAATATTCTTTCGACGACTGGACAGTTTCACAATTTGCCAGGGCACTTGGGAAAGAAGAGGATTATAAATATTTTTTTGATCGTGGATACTGGTGGAAGAATGTTATTGACAGCGAAAGTGGTTTTGCCCGAATGAAGGACTCAAAGGGAGAATGGTTAGCTGATTTCGACTCCTATAAATCAGGTGCCAATCATCACTATGTGGAGGGGAATGCCTGGCAGCTCACCTTTTTTGTGCCGCAGGATGTGCCCGCCCTTGCTGAAGCTATCGGTATGGATCGGTTTATTGAGCGCCTTGATTGGGGCTTCGAAGAAAGTTACAAGACCCGTTTTAATGGAATGAACGACCAGTACTGGAACTATCCTGTTATACAGGGAAACCAGCAATCCATGCATTTTTCCTTCCTTTTTAACTGGGTTGAAAGACCCTGGTTGACACAAAAATGGAGCCGTGCAATTATCGATCGCTATTACGGTTACGGTGTTGCCAATGCCTATCTGGGTGATGAGGACCAGGGGCAGATGAGTGCATGGTTTATGATGGTATCAATGGGCCTGTTCCAGACCGATGGCGGATGCCGGACAGAACCTGTTTTCGAGATTGGGAGTCCAATATTCGAAAAAATAGAGATTGACCTGGGAAAGCAGTTCGGACGGGGAGACAAGTTTATCATTGAAGCAAAAAATGTATCACGCCTGAATAAATATATCCAGGCAGCAGAGCTGAATGGAAAAGAATTAAATGACTTCAAATTTCCTGCTTCAGAATTATTAAAGGGAGGAAAGCTTGTCTTGCAGATGGGAGCTGAGCCCAATAAAGAATGGGGTGTTAATTAGCTCCTGCTTATCAGCCCGTGAGCTTAAGCCCTTTAGTGAGCTTACCTGGAGCCAATAAATATTTTTCTTGTGCAGATTCTCCCTTCAGAGAAATAAGAAGCGATATAGATACCATTTCTGAGAGGGAGGACGAATTCATATCTGCCGGGGTAAATAATTCTTTTTCTTATAAGAACATTGCCGCCAATGCTTAGCAGGGTAAATAAACCTTCCGTTTTATTGTGTTCAGGGATTTCTACATTTAATATCCCGTAAGCAGAGAATACACTGAAATCAGCATCAATATTGTTTAAGGGCTGTAAGCCGACAGATGCATCTGAAATTGTCAGGCTGAACCTGTCAGTATAATGACCCGCTTCAAGTGTCACAATGTACTTCTGTCCGGGCCTTATAAGCTGGGATATTCCTGTTAGCCTGTCGCTGATAATTAGAGTTTTGCAGGACAAAGCTTCATCAATGTCCTTGATCTTAAATACAATATCAGCATCCTTCCCGGTTTTCAGTCCAAGTTGCAGGCTAATG
Organism: Marinilabiliaceae bacterium; assembly: GCA_036350795.1. Classification (GTDB taxonomy): domain Bacteria; phylum Bacteroidota; class Bacteroidia; order Bacteroidales; family VadinHA17; genus JAUVKT01. The sequence continues at coordinate 1,217 of JAZBNV010000053.1, read as the reverse complement.
CTGCTGTCGCAGCTGGGAATGCCATTAATTGACAATTGCCTGTTATCATAACTGTACACGTAATAGTTTGTAACATTTATGTCTGTATTGAATATCTTAAGGGCATCATATTGTCCGTCAAAGTTGTAGCTGGCATTATCATCATAATATATTACAAACGGGTCGAATGAGGTAGTATCATCTGAATAGCCTGCCGCAAGGCGTATAAGTGGCTTTGTGCCTTTTGCAGGGCTCTCTGCAGAAGAAGAACAGTCTGCTTTGCCAGCCACTATAACAGCGAAGGAGTTCAGGCAAAGAACAAATACCAGCATAATGCACTTTGCCATCCTTAGACCCGATTGCACAAAACCGTCTTTAACCCCGGGCTTACAATGTCTCATATCTGCCTTTTATTTTCACGTGACCGGATAAATAAATATCTATGTCAAAGAACGTTCAATAGAATTAACGGGCACTTGCTATTAAATGATCTTTCTCAGTAAAGGGGATAATTTCAATCATCACGAAAAGGTGATGCAGGCTATACCTTACAGAATGATTTAAAACCCTGGCACTTTGGTGACTGAATGCAAAAAACCATTTCAGACCCCTGGAATGTATTACTGGCATGTTAATTGAGGTTTGTAAAATAGAAAACCTATACGCGACAGGATCTGAGCTTTTTGTATAAGATTTTATTGATTGCCTGCATATTGTATCATTAAAATCTTAGAGCTATGGAAGTTAAAAAGAACGACAAATTCAACATTGAGAAAACCAAAGGAATCTATTTTAATCTGGGACTACTTGTAGCCCTGTCTGTCTCGCTAATAGCATTTGAATGGTCGGGCAGCCCAACGGGTTCGAATGAATACGATTTGGGTGGTGGTGAAATTCTGGAATCAGAGATTATCCTGAGAACTATCCAGGAACAGGATAAACCAGAGAAAACTCCGAAAATGCCACAAATTATAGAGACCTTCGAAATATTTGATAATGATGTATTTATAGACGACACCTTTAACATTGATGACATATTCAGGATTGATGAGGAGATTCCATTCAGGATTATTATTGAAGATGAACCCTTAGTGAAAGAAGACGAGGTTTTTGTTGTTGTGGAAGAAATGCCAGGCTTCAGGGGTGGAGATAAGAACACTTTTGCAAGGTGGGTTCAGAGCAATGTTATTTACCCGCATGTACCAGCTGAGAATGGTATCCAGGGCAAAGTATTTGTT
>JAZBNV010000052.1:0-5501 GCA_036350795.1 Marinilabiliaceae bacterium | reverse complement strand
GCTTCTTATTGTTATGTCCAAAGCCGTGAATCAGGTAAACCGAATCCCAGCGTATCCTTTCTGTGACCCTGACTTTAACGGCAAAGGTCGATCTTACTCCGTCCTGGTTTTCAAGGTAAACTTCCTGGTTATTCTTTAAACCCCATAATTTTGCCACTTTGGGATTAACCCACACCTTGTTTTCATCCATTATGTCTGTAAGATTCGGATTATTGCTTGTACGGCTGAAAGTATGTGCGGGGGCCCTCCCGTAATTAAGCCTGTAAAATCCTTCAGGTGGCTCTTCGTGGGCTGTATACACAGGCATGGCATCAAAACCTTCTGCGGCCAGGTCTGTTGAATATAGCTCAATCTTACCGGTAGGGGTATTAAACTCAAAATCCTCATCCGGGTAGAGGTAAAGATCCGGGTATGATCTGTCGAATGTTTTTACCCCGATCCTTTTCATTTCCTCCAGGGAGCTCCCGACCTGCCTTAACTGCCAGTCAAGTTTTTCTTCAAAAGTGTTCCAGCTGAAATAGTCCTGCAGGCCAAGTCTTTTTGATAACTCTTTCGCAATCCAGTACCCCGGTTTGGAATTATACATTGGCTCTGCTGCAGGTGCCCTTAAAGCAATCGCCGGTTTGCGATGCGGACTGTTCCTTATCTCGTCATATCTTTCCAGGTAGGTACATTCGGGCAGTATAACGTCGGCCCAGCCTGTTATCTCCATAGGCATTGTATCAACTACTACGAGCAACTCAAGTTCCTGTATTGCTTCAATAATCTTCCTGGAATCAGGAATTGTTTGTATAAGGTTGGTGCCGTTTACTATCCATGCCTTAAAATTACATGCCTTGCTTAATGAAGGTATGGTGGCATCGCATATGCCCGAAGCAATTGTCTCAAAGGCCAGGTTATATTTATCCGGGTATGCATCCTTCCAGCTGCGTTTTGGTTCAGGAAATTCAGGATGAGGCCACGACGGTATTGCCACAGCTTCAGGATTATAGAAACCTCCCCTGCGGCCCCATGATCCCAGAAGGGCATTAAGGATTGCAATAGCCCGCTCTCTCTGCGTATCATCGCCATACCATGTAACATGACGGCCCGGGTGCACTATAACCGAGGGAGAAGCCTCTGCCATTTCCCTTGCAGACTCAACAATCTGTTCAGGTTTTAGTGTGGTAATCCCGTATGCCCATTCCGGAGTGAAGCCTTTTACATGTTCCTTCAGGTATTCGAAACCGTAAGTATATTTTTCGACATAATCCCTGTCGTACCAGCTGTTCTTAATAATAACATTAATCCATGCCAGTAACAATGCAATATCGGTGGCTGGCTTTATTGGCAACCAGAATTTCGACTTGCTTGCAGCTATACTATACCTGGGATCCACGGTTATTATTGAGGCTCCGCGATCAATTGCATCAGACATCTCCTGTACCTGGCCATTATGCATGTTCTCTCCGATATGAGAGCCTATCAGCACAAGACACCTTGTATCTCTTATGTCGGTTCTCTCAGGACTCATTACCCCTTCTCCGAAAGTTGTCTGAAAAGCCACCTCTCTTGGTCCGCGACACTGTGAATAAGAGGGAGCCGCAATGCTGTTGGAGCCAAAGGCCTTCAGAAGATCTCCAAAATATTTTCCCCCTGAACCATGTGTCAGAAGGGCCGTACACTCAGAACCATGCTCTTCTGCTATGGATTTAAGCTTATCCCCTATATAATCAAGTGCTTCATCCCAGCTGGCCTCCCTGAAAACCTGCTTACCCCTTTCTTCAGTTCTGATCAATGGAGTTTTAAGCCTGTCCTCATCATAATACATACCCACGCCGCCTGTTCCACGTGGACAAAATCGTCCGTTACTGTGCTGATCCTCGCTATTACCGGTAATCTTCCGGATTCTGCCCTCACCGTCGGTATGCACCCAGCCTGCACATTTCCAGAAACAAACCTCGCAATAGGTAGGAGTTCTTCCAAAACCATTTATCCCCGGAATGGGGTCCTTATCAAAAAAAGTATTTCCCAGGGCCTTAAGTGCCGGATTAACAAGAGTGAGTCCACCAAGACCCATACCTGCTATCCTTATAAAATCTCTCCTGCTAGTCATGTTGTACATGTATATACATATATTTACATCTATATATCTATCTACCTGCAAACATATAACCGAAAATTCAGGCTTGAAAACATTTGTTATAAAAATAACAGTAGCTTGCAAATATTTACATTAATATGTGTTTCCTGACTTACGTTTATGTGCTGTCCAGCACTATAATTATTGATCCATATTAGGTGTCTTTCATGCTAATTGTTACTTCAATCTTTACTATGCAACACAATAGTGATATATATCACACCCCTGACCAGCTCTATACACCATAGTGTACAAGTCTATATATCTGCACTATACAGCTTTCATGATAAATATCATAACCTCAATGGCTTCCATACTACGTATCCAGATATTTGCATATCTATATATTATATACATTTGTAGTGTTATTTCTTAAACAGTAAAAATTAAAATTCTATAATAAATGAACAAACTTTTAATAATCGGAGCAGGTACAGGCGGTACAATGATGGCAAATAAAATGAGGAAGGAGTTGCCTAAAGAAGACTGGCAGATCACTGTTATTGATCAGCATAAAACTCATTATTATCAGCCTGGTTTCCTGTTTATACCCTTTGGCCATTACAGGAAAGAAGATGTTATTAAGCCAAAGCAGAATTTTCTGCCGCCAGGTGTGGAAGCAATTTTTGAAGGAGTTGATAAAATAGCTGCAGAAGAAAACAAGGTTTATCTCGCCAACGGCAAGGTACTCAACTATGATATCCTGATAATAGCTACCGGAACCCGTATTAACCCGGAAGAAACACCCGGGCTGAAGGGAGATCTTTGGCATAAGAAAATATTCGACTTTTATACAATCGAAGGATCTGTGGCCCTGTACAACTTCTTTAAGACCTGGGAAGGCGGAGAGCTTGTGATAAATATTGCAGATATGCCAATTAAATGTCCGGTTGCCCCACTCGAATTTGCCTTCTATGCAGATGCATTCTTTACAGAAAGAGGTATGAGGGACAGGGTAAATATTAGCTATGTAACGCCGCTCTCAGGTGCATTTACCAAACCCAGGGCTGCTAAGTTGCTGGGTAACCTCCTGGAGGACAAGAACATTAAACTTGTTACTGACTTTTTCCTTGGCGAGGTTAATAACGAAGAACAGAAAATTATCGACTTTGGAGGTAATGAACTTCCCTTTGATTGTCTTGTTACAATCCCGCTTCATTCGGGCGACCAGATGATAGAACGAAGTGGCCTTGGTGATGATTTTGGTTTTGTACCCGCCGATAAGCATACCCTTCAGTCAAAAGCATATGAGAATGTTTTTGTTATTGGTGATGCAGGTAATTTTCCAACATCAAAAGCCGGATCAGTAGTTCACTTTATGGCTGAGATTCTTCATGAAAACCTGCTGTGCTATATCGAGAAAAGGCCCTTTACAGGATCTTATGACGGGCACTCGAATTGCTTTATCGAGACAGGTCACGGCAAGGGCGCTCTTATAGACTTTAATTACGATACAGAACCCCTGCCGGGCTACTTCCCCTTACCCGGAATAGGGCCACTCGGACTTCTTAAGGAATCAAGGCTGAATCATTACGGAAAAATAATGTTTCGCTGGATATACTGGCATATTCTGCTCAGGGGCAAGGAATTGCCTATAGACGCCCATATGACAATGGCAGGTAAAAAGTTAGACTAACATAAGCCGGAAAAACTATGTCAGAATCAGAAATGCAAATGCAGATAAACGAGATCAACAGGAAACTGGATCTTATAATTGAAGACCGCGCTGTCCAGAAGCAAAACCAGGATGCTGTAATTGACCTTGTCGACGATCTGTCGATTGTTGGCAAAGACGCTTTCTCAAGTATGGTAGATGGTCTGGATAATGCCGGCATTGAACTCGACGGTGACTCAATAAAATACCTTGTTATGGGTTTTATCAGGAATATTGAAAATATCAATACTCTTATGATGACCCTTGAGAATGTTATGGATCTTGTAAAAGATGCAGGCCCCATTATTAAAGAAGTTGGTATTGATGCTGTAGAGAAATTTAAGGAGATCGATGACAGGGGTTACTTTGAATTGCTTAAACAATTCACAAAGGCCATCGACAATGTAATGTCGAAATTCACCAGGGAAGATATCGAAGGCCTTGGAGAGAAAATAGAAAGTGTACTTAATACCCTGCTGGTAATTATCGATCCGGCCTTTATGAGTAAGATTGAAATGTTTGTCCAGACCTACAAGGACATCGACCACGAGAATATCCCCTCCTATTCAATCTGGAAAGTGGCCCGCGAATTCAATAAGCCCGATATGAAAAAATCGATCGGTTTTATTATGACCTTCCTCAAAGAGATCAATGCAAAAGAACTGGGATTAAAGAATTAAACTGAGATTAAACAAATTAATATAAACATATAAATAATAATAAGATGGCAACAAAAACTTACGCCGGTGTACCGGTAGACATTAATGAAGAAGGTTACTTTACAAATCCTTCGCAATGGACAAGGGAAATAGGTGCAGAAGTAGCAAAAGAAGAAGGTGTTGAACTTACCGACAAACACTATGAGGTTCTCGAATACCTGCGCTCAAAAAATGAAGCAGGAGAAGCTCTCTCAATCAGGGGCATCAATAAATCAGGAGTTGTGGATGTTAAAACATTCTACCAGCTATTCCCCGGTGCACCTCTGAAGAAATCTACGAAAATAGCAGGTATCCCGAAACCGGCCAGTTGTGTATAATAATTAAAAATCATAAAGCATGGCAGACGAAAAAAATCACCCGGTAAAAAAAGTCAATATTATCTGTGCAAAAGGTAATATTGAGGACATATACGCAACCCTTGTTATGGGTAACGGTGCGGTAATGGAAGGTATCGAAACCAATCTGTTCTTTACTTTCTTCGGACTCGAGGGTATAGTTAAAAAGTGGATGAAGAAGCCACATACATCCATTATTGGTAACCCCGCTATGCGAATGCCTGTTCTTGGCACCCGTATGCCTACATGGCTTGGAGTTATCCCTGGCCTTGAAATGTTAATTTCATGGATGATGAGAAAACAGATGGATGCACTTGATGTTCCGCCTATTGACGAATTTATGGAGCTTATTACAGCTGGTGGCGGCAGAATTTATGCCTGCAAGCTGGCAATGGATATGTTCAAAATCAAGGAGGAAGAACTTTCAGAACATGTATCAGGAGTCCTTACAGTTGGCGACTTCTACGAGCTTTCAGCAGGAGAAGGATCACAGATAATCTTTACTTAGGAGATTAACACAGATTTTTAGCGAATTTCACGAATAAAGCCGGTGCTCTTTCAGGGTTCCGGCCTTTTTTTGGTCTCCTGCTAATCTACCCCATTCTACCATTCAAGCTATCTGATATACTAATTTGATAATTTTTGAGAAGTTGAGAAGTTGAGAAGTTGAG
>JAZBNV010000051.1:0-4259 GCA_036350795.1 Marinilabiliaceae bacterium | reverse complement strand
GCATGCACCAGGGGGTAAGTTGTTTGATTTGCCTGATTAACCTTTAGGCCTGGTTCTGTATTTGCCCGGGGAAGTACCCATCACATTCCTGAACACTCTTGAAAAATAATAGGGATCATCGTAACCTACCTTTGATGCTATTTCCTTAATTCTTAAGTCGGTATTATCAAGATACTGGCAGGCTTTCTGAATTCGGAGATGTATAAGATAATCCATCGGCGACCTTCCTGTTTTCCTGCGGAATACAAGTGAGAACTGTGATGGGGATAAACCTTTCTCTGATGCAATTGCGCCTAAGGTAAGCTTTTCATTAAGGAATTCCTTCATGTAAAAAATGGCATCTTCAATTATGTCTTTTTCCCGTATTTTACGAATTTGCCGGAATTGACTGATATATTTAAATGAAGCCAGAAATTGTAAAAGGCAGATATTGGCATATCGAAGGTTTTCAAGGCTGTATCCCATCTCCAGGTTCTGTATGATCTCCTCAAAAAGTTGAATGCGGTCATCAATTCTTGATATTCTTGAAGGGGTAATGTTGCTTGTATTTCTGCTATTTCCGAAAAATTCAGATGCCTGCAAACCAGAAAAATGTACCCAGTAAATGCTCCAGGGATCTTCGTTGGAGGCCCCATATGAATGGGTAACACCTTTGGGAACTATGAAGTATTGATTTGCATAAACAAGGTTCATCTTTCCTTCAATTGAGTACCAGCCTTTGCCTTCAGTACAATATATTAATATATACTGCTTGCATCCTTCTTTTCTTATAAGATGATGAAATTTTGCTTGTGGATAATAACCGATATCAGTAAGATAAAGCTGGCTGCCAAGAGTATCTTTTTGTATCTCACTGACTATAAGCTCAGGAAGAATTACTGTACGCTGTCCTTTAAATCCTTCTTCTCTTTTCAAGATAAATGAATAAAATCAAATATAATAAGATTATCCATTATAACCATTGGAATATCCATTTTATTCACTTCTTGACTTTACTTATTTTGATAATTAATAATTCACACAATGCTCGTGAAATTGGTTTTAATCATTGAACGAATGGTCTGTCAGGGAAGAATGTTTGCGAAATCCTGTTACGAGTTTTATTCAATGTTATTTCAATTTACAGAGCTATGTGTGAATCGGATGCTGCCAGTGAAACGGACCAGAAAGCTTTCTATAAATAAAGCACTACAAATAAAATAAATATGATAAAGAAAAGTGTTCTGATTATCCCGTTAATAGTTGTAGCCTTTACAGTGAGTGCACAGCAGCATTATAAACCGGGCAAAAAAATATCAGATAAGGAATTTATGAGACTGGCCTTAACACCACCCATGGGCTGGAATACATGGAGCGAATTTGGCTGTAATGTAAGTGCCGGATTGCTTATGGAAATGGCAGATATCATGGTGTCGAGTGGTATGAAGGATGCAGGTTATGAATACATCGTGGTTGATGATTGCTGGCAGGTGGGTCGTGATGAGGAGGGAAATATTTTACCCGATCCGGAGACTTTTCCTGATGGTATGAAACCGGTAGTCGACTATATACACAGCCTCGGCTTAAAATTTGGTCTCTACTCCTGCGCCGGCTCTCTTACATGCCAGGGACGCCCGGGTGGTCGTGGATACCAGTTCCAGGATGCCCGGCAATATGCTGCCTGGGGTGTTGACTACTTAAAATATGATGTCTGCAATATGGAGGGCCAAAATCATGAGGCAGCATACAGAACCATGAGCGATGCGCTAAAGGAATGTGGCCGCCCCATCGTTTTTAGTATATGTGAATGGGGCATCAGTGAGCCATGGAAATGGGCAAAAGGTATTGGTCACCTGTGGCGTACTACATACGATATCAGTCCACTCTATTATGGGAAGGTAAACTGGGGGTCCCTGGGTTTTATGAATATAATTGACGACCAGGCAGAGTTATGGCGCTATGCCGGTCCGGGTCATTGGAACGATCCTGATATACTTGAGGTTGGAAACGGCAGCCTCACCCGTGATGAAAATATTACGCACTTCTCAATGTGGGCAATATCAGCAGCCCCATTAATGGCAGGTAACGATCTCCGGATAATGAGCGATGAAGTAAAGGAAATACTTACCAATCCCGATGTAATAGCAATAAATCAGGACTCTCTGGGTAACCAGGCCGTTCGGTTTCTTGATATGGGCGATCATGAAGTATGGTTCAAGAGGCTTGTAAATGATGAGCTTGCCATGTGTTTTGTTAACCGGTCAGAGCTTCCATGGAAGATGGATTACAACTGGAAAGATACAAAAATTCATCATAATTATAAATCTGTCGATTTCTCAAGTCAGGCATATGAACTGTACGATGTGTGGGAACACAAAAATATAGGAACAACCGATAATAATCTGAAACATACAATTCCAACACATGGAGTACTTATGTTGAAGCTAACACCTTGTAATAAAATATAATAAGAATACCCAATGTCCCTTCTGGTTTAGAAATAATCCGGAAACAAAACTTAATATAACCCTAAATTATTTTTTATGAAAAACATTTTAAAATGGATTAAATGGCAGGCGATGCTGATCATTGCCTTTATAATGATGGCTGGCCCACAGAATATGATGGCCCAGGAGTCGACTGTTACAGGTAAAGTGACTGACAACAGTGGCAAACCCTTACCGGGGGTTAACATCATTGTAAAAAATACTACAACCGGAGTCTCTACCGGTGTTAACGGGACCTATTCCATATCTGTTCCCGAACCGAATTCGGTTCTCGTTTTCCAGTTTATCGGATATACAACTGTTGAGGAGCCTCTTTCCGGTAGATCAGTTATCGATGTTATACTTCGGGAGCAGGTTACATCTCTTGATGAAGTTGTTGTTACTGCTCTGGGTATCAGGCGCGAGAGGAAGGCACTTGGTTACTCGGTAGCTGAAGTTGGCTCAGAAGAAATTTTGAATGCTCAGGAAAGTAATGTCATTACTGCTCTATCCGGAAAAATAGCCGGTGTACAGATTAATACTTCATCGAGCCAGGCCGGTGGTGCAGCAAGGATAACCATTCGTGGTCATTCTTCCTTGCTTTATAACAACCAGCCGCTCTTTATTGTTGATGGTATTCCTTTTGACAACAGCGAATCAGGTAATCGTGACGGAGGTCCGGGAACATCCACCGGGATAGACCTTGACCCGGCAAATATAGAGACTATATCTGTGCTGAAAGGTGCCGCTGCTTCAGCCCTTTATGGATCAAGGGCTGCAAACGGGGTGATTCTTGTAACAACCAGGAGTGGTAAAATGAATTCCACACCTACAGTTAAGATTTCTCATAAATCGACCTTTACAAGTATTTATGAGACCCCTTTACAGGAGACATGGGCCATGGGTCTTTATAATTCTACAAGTGGTGAGTATGAATATTATGACACAGACCTGGGGCAGTATACCTCTTCAAGTTGGGGCCCAAGGATCGATGATCTTGTTGAAGCCGGAGTTGCTGAGAAGTTTGACAGGTGGAAATACTTTAAAACAGGTTATACGGCTGAATCTAACTTCAGTGTATCAGGAGGTAGTGATAAGATATCATATTTTGCGGCAATTAACAGCAGCAACCAGTCTGGGGTATTGGATCCTATTAAACTCGGCAGGACAAGTTTTACGACTAATCTCACAGCACATGTTACTGATAAGATTACTGCTACAGTAGGGCTGAACTACGTCCAGACAAATAACGACAGACTGATAGAGGGTTGGAGTTCATTATCATCCTTTATGAATACTTTCCTGTCGAGTCCGTGGACATGGAACCCAGAACCAATTTTTGATGAAAATGGACGCCAGAGAATTTACAGGTGGGCAGGCAGGAACAATTACCTGTGGATACAGGAAAACACGAATAATAATGTACAGAGAAACAGATTCAAACCAGTTTTCTCTCTTAATTATGATATTCTTCCGGGTCTGAGTCTTAGCGGGAAGGCGGGTATCGACTTCTACAGCCAGACCCAAAAGTTTTATGTGAATGTAGGATCAATAGCTTATGGTTCAACAACAGGCAGCTTTAGCCAGTCGACAGAAGAATACATAAGTTTCAACTCTGATGTAATGTTGAATTACAAGAGGGATTTTCTTGGGGGTGATTTGAAAACAGATTTTATGGCAGGTCATAATATCCAGACCTACCAATCGCTAAGCAGTGGTATTGACGGAGCTGATTACAATATACCAGGCTGGTACAATATTTACAACTGTTCAACCCAGACACCATGGAGTAAT
>JAZBNV010000050.1:0-4649 GCA_036350795.1 Marinilabiliaceae bacterium | reverse complement strand
GGAGAGGGAGAGAAAGGGAGAGAGAGAAAGGGAGAGGGAGAGAAAGGGAGAGGGAGAGAAAGGGAGAGAGAGAAAGGGAGAGGGAGAGAAAGGGAGAGGGAGGGATAAGCCTCGAAGCAATATTAATTAATGTATAAATGAAAGACAGATCCGTAAACAGGCTTTCCATATTATCCGCGCTGCTTATAGCTGTTTTGTCGGTGTTTTTGTTGAGGATTCCCTTTGAGGAACCACCGCATGTCAAAATTCCCTTAATGCTCTTACTTCCTGCAGCAGTACTGGTAGTGGTTTTTTTTCTTTCCAGGCTGGTGCTCAAAAAAGTATATACGCGACAGCAGTGGAGCGAGATAAGCAAGGAGGAAGTCGAGAAACTGAGAGGTGAAGAAAACTACAGGAAGGAATTCCTGGGAAATGTGTACCACGAATTGAAAACTCCGATCTTTAATATCCAGGGCTATATTCTTACACTGCTTGAGGGCGGACTCGAAGATGAGTCTATTAACAGGGTTTATCTTGAACGCTCCGAAAAGAATATTAACCGGATGATTTCAATTGTTGAAGACCTGGAGTCGATTTCCGGTCTCGAATCGGGAGCCCTGAATCTTAAAATACAGGATTTTAATATTAAGAAACTTATAGATGATGTTTGTGAAGCCAATGAAATGAGGGCTCTTAAGCATAAAATAAGGCTTGATGTTGCCAGAATCAAGGAAAGCGATCAATGGGTCTCGGGCGATAGAAAGAGAATCTACCAGGTGCTGAACAACCTGGTTATTAACTCAATACATTATGGCTACACAGGAGGAAAAACCCTGATCTCAGTAAGCAGGGCAGGAGAAAAAGTACTTGTGGAAGTAAAGGATAATGGTATAGGAATAAGCAGGCAGGATATGCCCAGGATCTTCGAAAGATTTTACAGGGTAGATAAGAGTCGCTCAAGGGACTCGGGGGGAACCGGGCTGGGCCTGGCCATAGTAAAACATATTATTGAAGCTCATAATGAAACCGTAAGCGTGGATTCTGCCCCCGGTAAGGGATCGATCTTCCGTTTTACCCTTGCGAAAGCGTAAAAGTAGCCTTACAATGAAGAATTCAGATTTTTGATATATGAAGTTCTTATTTAGCATAATACTGGTGATGCTTACGTCAGTTTACACTGAGCAGGAAAGAGATGTGACTTACCTTGGGCCGGAGGCTTTCTATAATAGCTACAATATGGAAATCTACGCCATTATTGCCGACACCCGAAAGGCAAAGGAGTACCGTAAAAGCAGGATTCCGGATGCGGTAAGCGTACCCAAAATGAAGAAGCTGGCAGTTTTTGCCGATTCGCTTGATGTGGAAACACCGGTGTATATCTACTGTGACGGAGAGGCCAGGTCGCGCACCGTTGCAGAATGGCTTGGTAACAGGGGATTTACTGATCTGTATATTCTTAAAGGCGGATTTAATGAGTGGGAAGCAGCTGGTATGACCGTGGATAGGAAGAGGTAGAGAGTGGAGGGGCTCAGATAATTCTCAGGATTTCTTTGAGCTCGTACTGAAGGTTAGGGGTGAATATTTCTTTATCAATACTTTTCTTAATTTCATTAACAGTCCAGAACCGTCCTTCATCAACCTCTGAGGTATCAATTACAGGTTGCGATGCAATTGTACATTTAAAGGAGTGAACCAGCTCTCGCTCAACATCCGACTCCCAGGTATATTTACGAAGCAGCTCATAGCCGAATCCCTCCAGTCCCAGCTCTTCAGAAGACTCGCGCAGCAGGGCCTCTTCTATACTCTCCCCCGGGTCGACATGGCCACCTACTGCAGTATCCCACCTGCCGGGCTGAACGTCTTTATGCATGGCCCGCTTTTGAAGGAAGAGGGCACCATCGCCATTAAAAACATGCAGGTGTACCACCGGGTGAAGCAGCATGCTCTTACCATTGTGGCATACTGACCTTAGTTCTTTGCCGCTGATATTTCCCTCTTCATCGCAAAGAGGAAGCCATTCTTCGTTCACCCGAAAAAAAATTAAAAACGATAGGATGCGGTTATCTGGATAGCCAGTGAGGGCTTGCTTATTGTTCGAAGTCCCACTTCAAACTTTTTGAAAGACGCACCAAGACCAACATAGTACCCGGCTTCCTTGTCAGGATTATCGAGTAATCCATCCTCAATGTCATCAGTAAGCATCAGGTACAACAAGCCAAGCTCAGCATACATAAAACGATAAGTGTATAACCTGACATGAGCTGAGGGGATAAGGTATGCAAGGTTGCTTAAACCATTCGCTTCTTCATGTTGAGAATACAGCAGCTCTCCATAGATGCCTATGGTGGAGATCCTTATGCCGGCAGATGCTCCGAAATGAGGAAGGAAAGAAAATTCCTGGCCGGCCATCGACGACCTCTGGAAGTTTGCTCCGCCTCTCAGGCGAAACTCGAGTCCCTGGGCTGAAACCGCAAGGCCGGCAATCAGCAGTACAAAAACAATAAGATATTTTTTCATAGTTGTAAGTTTGCAGCTTAAATGTATAGATTCCAGTTCGAATAGCAAAGACTATTAAGACAGAATTTCCTAAATTTGTTCTGCAACCAATTCCAGACAATATGACCAGGCGAATTACACTCATACTGCTTTCCCTTACAATTTCTCATGGTATATCATTTGCTCAGAAGATGCCGGATAAGGATTTCGGAAACTCAAGGGCGCCGGTAAATATGGTAATGTTTGCCGGGAATAATACCCAGCTTATTGCAGGGGGTTTTATGAAGATATGGGACGTAAATAACCCTTCTGCTCCACTATACAGGCAATTCGAACAGGGAATGGAATTTTCCAATGCAATGGTACTGAATGCAGATATCTCGCGTGACGGAAGGTATGCTGCCATAGTATCTGCCATGCGTCTTGATATTTATGATATCCCTTCCAGGTCAATAATTAATACAATAAGGGGAATCGGGCTTACAGGTGTTGCCTTTGGCCCCGACAACAGCTTTGCCTTTGTAAACAACTCCGGGGTAATGAAAGTTTATGATATAGGAGGTCAATCCTTAGCAGAAAATAAGTATAAAAGTACAAAAGCAAACAGGGTGGCATGGTCAAAATCAGGCGAATATATGGCTATAGGGGGAAGAGGTGATGAAGTGGTATTACTGGACTCTAATACTAAAAACCCCATAGCTAACATTAACATTGGAAATAAGGCAGTTACTGACCTGGAATTCTCGCCCGATAATAACTACCTGGCAATAGCGCAGGCCAGTGGTTCAATAACAATAGTAGAAACATCTGGCGGGAACCCGATAAAAAGCTGGCTGGCACACCAGAACGGTACGCGGGCACTTGCATTCCATCCTTCAGGGAAGTTTCTTGCAAGTGGCGGCGATAATAATATGGTGATAATATGGAAAATCCCCGGATGGGAACCTGCTGAATCATGGATTGCTCATGAAACGGCTGTTACTGCCCTTGACTTTTCGAGCGATGGCAGTATGCTTGCAAGCGGATCATTTAATGTACCTCTTGTGGGAAGTGTTAACGACACCAGGATATGGACCCTTGACAGGTCTTATATGCTGGCAGAAGGTATAGATGCAGAGAGAATCCAGCCTGAGGAGGCAGTAATTCAGCCTGCTCTTAAAACCCAGGATCCTGTTAACCTCCCTGAAAATAATAAGGCCAGCCAGAAACGCCTTGCCCTGATAATAGGAAATGGCATGTACCGGAATGGAGGGGTCCTTGCCAATCCCGAAAATGATGCCAATGATATAGGAGCCAGGCTTAAAGGCCTGGGCTTTGATGTAATGCTGTATAATAACCTCGACCAGAGGTCTTTTAAGATGGCTATTGACGAGTTCGGCACAAAACTGGCATCTTATGATATTGGATTATTCTACTATGCAGGGCATGGCATACAGGTAAAAGGTAATAATTACCTTATCCCGGTGGACGCTAACCTGAGCAGTGAAAATGATGTTGAATATGATTGCGTAAATGCAGGCAGGCTGCTTGCAAAAATGGAAGATGCGGGAAGTACAACCAATATAATTATCCTTGATGCCTGCCGCGACAATCCCTTTGAGAGAAGCTGGCGCAGATCGACACACGGCCTGGGTCTTGCTTTTATGACTGCACCTGCCGGTTCGCTGATTTCATATGCCACATCGCCGGGAGCCACTGCATCTGACGGTAGCGGGCGCAACGGATTGTTTACAACTGCCCTGCTCGAATATATTGACCAGCCGAATCTTTCCCTGCTCGAAATGTTCCAGAAAGTAAGGACTTATGTACGCGAAAACTCCGGCGGCGAACAGGTTCCGTGGGAATCAACCTCTCTTGAAGGCAACTTTTATTTTAAGTTACAAAGCAATTGAAATTTACGATAGTCTTTTATTAATCTCTTTGTCAATCCTCCTGGCGGTATCTGTTATAGACAGTCCACCCTTGCAGGTGCACCTGAACCTGTGATCCATATTAGAGCCCACATCCTTCATTGCCCTTATTACTTCTTCAAGTGGTATAACATGATTAAAGCCTGCAATTATCATGTTGCATGCTGACAGGGCGTTCTGGGCGGCCATAATATTTTTACCAAGGCAGGGAACTTCCACCCTGTTGGCAACCGGATCGCATATCATGCCCAGTGTGTTCTGAAG
>JAZBNV010000049.1:0-10630 GCA_036350795.1 Marinilabiliaceae bacterium | reverse complement strand
TCTAATAGTTCTGTAATTCTGCTTGACAATAATCAGAATACCGAATTGGGTAATATAGCAAGAGATATCAGGTCGTTTTTATATGATATAAAATAATCGGTCATCTGGTTGCAACTTCCGTCCGCCTGCCCGCCAGTGGCGGGTCCGGGTACCCAGAGACAGCCTCTTCTTTTTATACCATCCTGAAACCCTCACTAATTCAAGGAATGAGATACACTGAAATTTTCAGGGAGAGGGTTGCAATTTTTTGTTTTAAGAAAATGAGTTTTCTGACAGGATTGCAACCAGGGATCATCCTTTTTTTAGCAATATGTTTAATATATCGCCTGTTAGATGATGTAAAAACATTAATTATTCATCAAGGTATTTAAATGCAATAGCTTTAATACCATAGCTCTCTGAAGCAACATACACCATATTGCCAATAGGTACTCCAGTTGGCCAATTTATAAGATCAGGTATTTTCAAATTTAATCTTCTCTATTAAATCTTTGAAATATTCAGGACCCCAGATTTTTAAAACATCATCATTTTTGATAAACCTTACAACATCTTCTTTAATACTGCTAAAAGAAACTGATTTGATTTTCGTGTCTAATAGTTCGATAATCTGTTCATTGGAAATGCTATCTTCTTTCCAGTCGTTTGTATCTTTTGCCCTGGTTAAGAAATGATTTATATCCAAAGGAATTCCTTTTTTAATATACCATTCTAAGTCATACCAATCCCTTCCTTTGACTCTGCTTTTCCAGTTTCTGAATAACAGGGCATGCATTTTGCCTGCAAATAAACCTGGTCTGGTAAAACATTTCACGTAAAAAGAATATGGACGGAGTAATAGCTTTTCTTCGGTTTTGAAATTTAATGGAGGATGTAGATCAACTTCTATCTTTATCTTCAAAGTCTTGTTAGAACGCACCCCGGTTTCTCTGATGATGTCTTCGAGTACAATTTCTTGCCCTAGAGTTTCAGCTTTCAGAAAAGCAGAATCAATCGCTGATTGTTTTGTCTTTTTCTTTTCCTTAATACTAACAGTCAGTCCCAATGACTTGAATTCATCTAGAACGGCCTGGAAATATGGCTCGATTGAAAAATTAGAATCAGGTTTAAGTAAAGAAAAATCCAAATCTTCAGAATATCTTTTCAACCCATAAAAAACCCTGAGAGCGGTTCCTCCATAAAAAGCCGCTTTCATAAAAAAATCAGTTCTTGATAAACCTGCTAAAGTAATTTCTTGCATTATTTCTCGTAATGCAGATAATATTTCTTCTTCATTTTGAGGATTATATTCCTCTATCCATTCTTTAATCATAATTCTATGATCGTTTTAATAAGCATTTTCAGACTACTTTTTTTAGGAGCATTCTCAATCCATAATTCCATAAGCTCCGTATCTAATGTGCTTAATACTTCACTATCCATACGAAGATCTTCCAATAAAAATTCTTGCGTTTGTTTGATGCTTCTAAGAATAATTTTGGGTGTTAGCACAACTTTGTCACACAAAGCTTTTTCAGGTGAGGCAACTAACATTGTTTGCTTGGGTGAATATTCTATGTTTTTTATTCCATAGGAATAATAAGGAATCTTTAATTGTTGGTAGCTAAACCGTCCAACTGGAGTTTTATATATTTTTGAAGTTTTTATGGTTACTGAGCTTATTTCATAAGCTCTTTCTGGTATCATGTTCCAATAGGACAATGCGGACTCTAATGACACATAACTCGGTCCTCTGAGGTGATTAGCTATTAGAAATGGTTCTGGTGATGGTAAGTCCATTTTAGGTCCGGTTATATATAACCCTCTTCTAATAGAAATAAGTTCTTTGCTTTTAAGTAGCTCACTAATTTTATCATTTGGACTCTGATAATCACTTAGTAAGTCTAAAATTAAATGTCTGGATATAGGAGCTTCAGCATATTCCTTTATCATCGTTCTAAAATCCATGTCGTCATTATTGTGTTTGATAATCGGATAAATCCCGATTAACTGGTGTAAATTTAACAAGAATATGTAAAAAAACAAGTACATAATCGGAATAATTCCGATTATGTACTTGGATTATTACAATTAATTTATAGATATTCATTTAAATCTCCCTGGTTATTTCCTCAAAAGCACATGTTTTGCAAGAGCTAGCATGGTTGAAGACGTTCTGGATAAAGTGTTTGAAAATCAAGCAATTTTCTGTTAATAATGGAAATCCACAGGGATAGTTGCATCTACCGTCCGCCTGCCCGCCAGTGGCGGGTCCGGGGTACTGCGTCCGCCGAAGCTATAGCGAAGGCGGGCTGAATCAGAGCGAGAGAGAGTGAGAGCGAGAGCGAACACTCTCGTTTTGTTTTGACTCACTCCGTTCCTACCTGTTGGCAGGCAGGCGTTGAGCTCACAATACTCGCATGGCTCTGCCAGGCAGGAAAGATATAATACAATCAACTAGTTGAGCTTAGTTTCTTAAAAGAATATTTCTTACCGTTTCGCATAATAACTCTAATGCCTGTTACACCTTCCTCATCCTCCACGAATTCAATAATCTGGCAGTAGATGGAAGGTAGCATAAAACGTTTATCCGACATTTGCAATAGTTCAAACTCCATCCCGCTCTGTGGTCTCCATAAATAATTGCCATCTTCAAGGAATATAGTTGAGTGGAACTGATCATCAGCTGTTATTTCTTTACCCAGGTACCTGTCTATTGCAAATTGTATATCCTCGTTATACAGGCCTGAAAATATATCATTACTGATATCCGGTTTATTATAGTTTTCCCCGAGTAAAAACTCCAGGTGCTCAATATAGTTACCCAGGTAGTAATGTTTTGGGTTTTCCTTATAAGCCTGCTTAAATGTTGTAAGGGCTTTCTTTCTCTCATTGGAGTCCAGTTGTTCCTTTGCCTTAAGGATTAATGAGTCTTCTTTCCAGAAGATTCGAGGACCATACCATTTGTATGCTCTACTAATACAACCCTCTACTTTCCCTTTGTCGTTAACGTTAAAATGTAAAGTAAAGAAACCATCCTTATCAGACATTAATGTATCGGACAATGGATATAAGGCTACCGGCCCGCGATGATCCTGTTTAACAACCGGAAGTCCGTTGTGCAAATATATTGTCTTTTGGGCTTCATTATCTTCCAGCCTGTAGCTACCAAGGAACTTACTAATCATTGCAGGATTATATCCAGCCTCTTTTAAATATTGTACATGTTTCCGTAAGTTAGACCACCATTTGGCGTCCGGATGGTTAATGATCATCGCCTCATCAATTTCCTGGCGGGCTTTCTCCAGCTCTCCTCTGAATAAATGAAATCTGCTTTTTGAGATATGAATTCCACCACGATGTTCAGGATATTGATCTATTATATTGGAGGTATATCGCAGACCTTTCCCAGGCTTAGCACTAAGAAAATAACTATCTGCAAGCAAAAACTGAGATTCGGGGTTATCAGGCACAATTTTATTAAGTTCGAGGGCATATTGATTCGCTTTATCAAACATGTTGCTTTGCTGGCATGCCTTTATAAGCAATTCCAGTAAGTTAGTATTCCCAGGATTAAATCTGTATGCCCTTTCCAGTGAAGCAAGCATCTTTGATGGGTCATTTTTTATAGAGTATTCAAGTGCCCTGATTTCTTCCTGCCATATCTTTGGAAGTGATGCTGAATGCCGGATTGCATGATCAATATATTTCTTTGAAGCCCGATGGTTAAACGCGTAGTTAAAATCATGACAGAAATAGGCATATTTCCAGGAAGCAAGTGCAAAGGTTGAATCAAGATCAAGGGCTCTGACAATATTTACAAAGTTACCTTTTTTATAAGTACCGGAGTAATAGTCAATAATATAGAGTCTGTATGCCTCAAAACTATTGGTTGCAAGGTCGCTGAATGGAAGATCAGCCGTACTACTGATAATACTCTTCCGAATACCGACACTAACCCGGGTTTGCAGACTAATTGAATCTATGATTTTAAAAAGATCTGACCCGGTATAAAATGAGGAATCAATTACAGTTCCGGTATTAGCCCGGTGAATCCTGCTACATATCTCAAACAATCCATGTTCCACTTTAAAGGATCCTGTGACAAAATAATCACAGTTAAGCCGTTTTGATCTTTCTATCCTTTCCTGGAGTGATTGGTCTCCGCTTCCATAGGGGACAATATAATTGAATTGTGACAAATCGTAGTAGATTCCATCCCTTATACCGATACTTAGCCAGGAGTTAAATGGGTAAGCTGCATTAAAGTTATCAAAGAGGAAAATAAGTATCCTGTGAATTTGATCATCCCTGAATACTTCATGATTTTCTTTATCGCCGGAGGTACTGGTAATTGATGCAGGAATAGTTGGTACTGGCCTGGTAAGAAGTATGTATGTTATTAATATAGCAGGTATAATGCATAAAAAGATTATCAGCCAGGTTCTGCCGGTCTTTGTTTTTGGAATACTTCTTTTTAGGGGCTGAGGGCCGTTCTTTTTCATTACTTCACCAGGACTCACCCCATAGTATTCTCTGAAACATTTATTAAAATATACCGGGCTGCCAAAGCCAACCATAAATGCTATCTCTGAAACATTACCAACCCTGCTTTCAAGTAACTTATAAGCTTCCTCAAGTCTTATCTCTCTAATATACTGTGTAAGCGATTTGCCGGTAATCTTCTTAAGTTTTCTATGGATCTGAGACCTGCTGTACCCAATTTCAATAGAGAGTCTTTGAATGGTGAAGTCCTCGCAGGTAAGGTTTTCCAGAACAAAATCATTTATCCTGGAGAGGAAGACATCTTCCATCGAATTATTAATGTTGTTTTCTTCAACTCTGTTCATCATGCAGTTTTAGGCAATGTCTTTGAACGATACCATGAATTTTCATAAAGCTTCAGAAAATCGCTAAAGATAAATTTAGGCCAAATTTCCCTTCGTGTCAAATAATAAATCCTGCATAACCGTAAGCCTGTACAATGTCATTACAGTCATTTACAACAATATCTGAGCCATTTGCAACAATAGTAACATTAAATGCATTATGAGTTGAAGTCTGCATAGACACCATTTCCTAACTTATATTAAGAAAATATATAAGCATATTGATTATCAAGAAGAACCAATTATAAACCAAAACTTATCGTAATGAAGAAGATTAAGAGTATTATTATTACCCTTCTTATGCTGTTTGCGTTCTGTTCCTTTTCGTTCTCACAGACCAAACAGGTGTATCTGCATGCTACGGTTAATTCCGGAATATTTTGTTTAGAAAAGGTGTTGACAGGAGATTATACTTATCACTTTACTTATCATGTTGATAAGAAAAGCGGGAATATAACAAGTATACACTGGAATATCATAGATTGCAACCTGGTGGATAGCGAGGGCAACAAGTACAGGATAGTAGATTCGGGATTTGACAATCTCGGGGGGGTCTGGGACCTGTTTAATAACTTGAATGCCTATAACGAAGCAATTGATTGTGATATAGTATATGATCCAGATGATGGGTTTATGGACCTTCCTGATGCGGGGGATTGGCCGGAAGAAGGAATGACTCAATGGGTATTCAGGATTATCGGGGATGGTGAGGTATATAAATATACCTCTTTTCTAAAAGGCTATTATAATGAGGATGGTGAACTTGTTTTGACTGTGGTAAAGGAGAAAATAGATTGTAACTGGTAAAGCAGTCTTACGGGTGTTAGTTTCTTAAATATTCGGGGGCAGGAAATTTCCTGCCCCCGTCTTATGTATAGATTTAATTATAGGATATCAGTTTACCTGTAGGCTATTTCAATTATTTCAAACACAATATCTTCCCTGTCTCGCTTTAAAGTAACACTGTCGCCTGGTTTCTTATTTATTAATGCTCTGGACAAGGGTGAAAGAAAGGATATTTTACCTTTTACAATATCCGCTTCGTCAACTCCTGTTATCTTGAATGTTTGTATACTACCTGACATATTGTCCCTGAGAGTCACTCTTGCTCCAAAGGTAATTTCATCAGATTGTTGTCCGGTCACCTCAATAACTCTGGCGGTAGCAATCCTTTCGTTCAGCAGTTGTAATTTCGCATTTAAGAAGTTTTTTGCAATACGCTTCTCATTCTCATTTGTAATATCAAGGTTTTCCCTTTCTTTGATTAATTCCTCTTTTTCCTTTAAAAGCTGATCCATACCCTCAGGGGTAACGAAGTTTGCAACTCCTTTTGGCAGATAAGCCCTTTGCGGTATCATGGGTACTTCTTCCTGATCACCTTCCCTTACGAATCCTCTGCTCATAATAGTTTGTTTAAAGTCATTTATTGATCCAATGAAGGATATTTACCTTCACCGGATATTCTTTTTATCTAGATCTGCCGTTAATTAATAGTAGTAATGTATGTTTCAACTTCTGCCTGTTCGGGGTAGAAAAACAGGCTTACACCTGCCTGCCCTTTTCATTGCCATAGCTCAATTTAGTACAATAATTTTACTTATCCCTGATGAATTCCCGGTACTTATCTTCAATATATATGTCCCGGAGCGAAGACTGCCCAGGCTTATCTTATTTTGATTTACAAAAACAAGTTTCCTTTCGCCGGAAATGGAAAAAACTTCTATAAGCAAATCATTGTAGATACTATTGCCCCTTGGTCTGATAGTAATGTAACCGGATGAAGGATTCGGATAGATAATAAAATCTGCATCGTCTTTAATTTCAGCTAAACCTGTTCCGTTATTCCGGCAATTACAGGGTATGGTGGTTCCCAGGTCAAATAAATGACATAATCCTACAGCTGATGTATACATTCCCAGGCTAGTGTGACCAACTCCGGGTACTGTATCTATTGTCTGGGAATCCAGCAGTTTGTCTCCGTACAGATCAAGGAGATGATTAAAATATATAGTACCTCTCTCGAGGCGGTATCTGCCCTGAAGCATTGCTTCACACGACACATCCAGTGTAGATGAGCTGGGATCGTTGTCAAGTTCTCCTAGTATATATGCCACCTCTCTTTTCCCATACATGCTTATAATGGAATCTGTTCCAACCCTTGCCGGGTAGGTATATAATTCATCGAGTCCGTATCCCCATTCATTGTACCCGGTGCAAGTATTGTCGGGGCTTTCAAACTGATCAATTGTTCCGCTCTTTACCCTTCTGTTATCGAGGTAGACATAAGAGCTGGGATTGGCCACCAGAACCTTTATCCTAATATTATACTGATTGCCCAGGATAGTAATCATAGGTGAAGTGGCAGCAAACCTGTTTGCCACCTGGCCTCCTGCCGAATGACCTGTAACTACTATTGATTCCAGGTTGGGGCAAACCTGGCATAATCTTAACAATACTGTGTCCAGAACTGCATAGGAGGGGATTCTCTCAGGTCGGGGGTTCGATGCAGTGTTTAATGAATTTGAACCAAATTTCCAGCCGGTGCTGCTCCAGTAAAGAAATTCATCACCGGGTGAATGAGCATTAATATCGGTCTCGGTAAGGAACTGGGGCGAGAAAATAAAAGTGGAATCGCTTGCTTCGGGACGCATATTTGCGGCTGCCCTCATATTGTAATAATAATCATCTGCATTCCTGTCTGTTCCATGAATAACTATGATTGCAGCGTTAATTTCATTTATTGATCCTTCCAGAAAGTGGTTTGCATAATAAGGTATCTTCAGCTTGCTGCCATTAATATTCATCTCCAGCATCCTGTTTCCGATATTAGATACCTGGGCTGTTAAGTGGTAACAACTCAGAAGCCAGAACAGGGTGCTTATAAAATATTTTAACACTATACCAGGCATATCAGATTTCGGATAAATTAAGAAATGGAAGTTACAGCCAGCTGTGGGCGATTGATTTGTATATGTAAACTTATCAGGATTTCGGGGATAAAAAAGATGGGTGCTCTCACAAAGTTTGAACACCCACTGATTATCCTGTTTAATTAATATTTATTGCTCATATATAATTACCAATGCCGGCCCATCACCTGTACCACCTTCGGCCTGCCTTCCTTCCGTAGCCATATTTTCCAGTGTTGGGTTGGCACTTGGTCCGGTAGGCTCCATCATAAAACACATTGCGTTTCCTGAAACCCAGTCTGCCCTGTCAACAATTTCCTGGATAAGTTCCCGGAGATCGGGTGTTCTCTGTGCTACACCTATTTCATCTTCGATTAGCCATGGAGGAATATCCCATACTACACTTGCATTTGTTTTTGCCCTGCTTGAAACTCCAAATGGAATGCTTGCTTCATCAAAAATACCGGCATCGCCTGTATTATCGGCGTGAATGGTCATTTGAGTAGGAGCTTCACCTGTAGAATAAGCCTGGCACTGAAGGTATGCAGCAACAATTGTTGCTCCCTGGGGAACTGCAACTCCGGGATGCCTGACACCAACCAGTACTTTACCAATATCAGGATCCTGGTAATCATCGTATTTGCCCATATTTAAGCTCCCGCTGCCAGATTCAGTATGCCCGTCACCACGTGTAACAGATTCCTCAACATCATCAGCAGAAGGCCCGACAAGATATTCTACAACTGCAGGATTAACTGCTATAAAAAGCTTGGCTGCAGGAGATGCCTGGCCTGCAATTGTAACAATTACATTACCGGTAGCTGCACCGGCAGGCACCTCAACAGTAACTGAAGTAGCTGTTGCGCTGCTGATGGTAGCATCTATACCGGAAATACTGACTTCAACAAGATCCGTATTGTCACTCAAGTTTATTCCATGTATAGTTATCTCTTCTCCTATAGTTCCATAATAGGGTAAGAAAGAAGTTATTTCCGGGGGTGGCCAGATAACAGTGAAGTCAAGGGCATCGGTTGTAACGCCATAGGCCTTAACTGTAAGGTCGACAAGCCCGGCAGCTGCTCCCTGGGGAACATTTGCGGTAATTGTGGTCGACCCCGATGCTGAGCTTGCAATAGTTGGTATTCCACCTATTCTAACCTCGTTATAGATAGCAGCCGTATTAAAGTTGGTACCCGTAATTGTAACTTCATCTCCAATTTCTCCTGAAGTAGGAGAGACACTCGTAATAGTAGGCACCAGCACTATTGGTGTAGTATCCTCTTTTGAACATGACCATGATGCTATAAGAATTGTTAAAAGCACCACAGCAAAAAGGAAAGATCTTCTCCATAATTTAATTGATTTCATAAGTAAAGTTTCATAGTTAATATGGCAAGATTTGGTATATTATTAAGTTTAATCGACCATTAAATTAATAACTTTTTTCTAAATATATATATAATTACATATATTTTTATACATTTATACTTATCAAAATGTAACTTCTAATGCCTAACTAACAAATTACGAATGAAAAAAATCCGAATTAAAATTGTTTTCCTGGCAATGTTAATGCTTATTAGTCAATTTGCTACAGGACAGGAAAGCATAAGAGTTACCGGGAAGGTCACAGACGCCAGTGATGGTACAGGAATACCCGGTGTTTCCATTGTTGTTGATGGCACTACTAACGGTACCACTACTGATATGGATGGTAATTACTCTATTACAGCAAACAGAGGGGAGACCCTGGAATTCACCTTTGTAGGTATGGTTGATGTAAGAGAGTTGATCGATCGGGAAGTAATAAATGTGAGTATGGAGCCAGATCTCTACAACCTGGCCGAAGTAGTTGTTACCGGATTAGCCGGCGCAACAAGTAAAAAGAAACTTACATTCACCCTGGAGACTCTCGATGCAGAGGTAATTGCAAAAACACCATCCTTAAATGTAGCTTCTGCACTTGTAGGGAAAGTACCCGGTCTGAGGATTTCCGAGGACTTTGCTCCCGGTGGCGGTGTGGAACTGCTGCTCAGAGGAGCTACATCTTTAAGAACCGGCAACGGACCCCTGGTAGTGGTTGACGGTATATTAACCGATGGTACAATCAGGGATATAAATATACAGGATGTAGCAAATATTGAGATTCTTAAGGGTGCTTCTGCAGCATCACTTTACGGATCAAGGGCAGCTAACGGTGTAATCGCGATTTATACCAAGCGGGGACTTGAGAATAAGGTAGGCGAGACAAGAATTCGTTTCAGAAGTGAATATGGTTTCGAGAGTGTATATAAATCCAGAATGCAGGAGAAGATTAATCATCATCCATTCCAGCTAAACCCGGACGGATCTTTTGTGCTTGATGTTGCGGGAAGAGCGATACCTGATGCCGAATATATCTGGGATAACCCTTTCCCTGTAACGTACGATCACATGGTTCAGTTTTTTACCGGATCGCCATATACTACAAACTTTATTGAAATTTCAAACAGGGCTGAGAAATCAAACGTTCTTTTCTCAGCTGAATATGCCGACAGGCAGGCAGCGATGGAATTGCATGATGGTAATCAAAGGATTAACCTGCGACTAAACGCCGACCAGTACCTTGGTGAAAAAGTAAAAATAAGCACCAGTGTACTGCTTGTTCAGCAGAAATTCGATCTCTCAACAATTGAGATGGATAATTTATTACTTGCCGATCCATCAGATAATTTACTTTTACCGAACTACGATGGCACCCCTTATAATGTTGCAGGCAATAAGTTTGTACAGCCCTTCACATATATGAATCCGCTTTATTACCTTGCAAATGATCAAGACTCAAAATTCAGGCACAGGGTATTGGGAAGCTTT
>JAZBNV010000048.1:0-6445 GCA_036350795.1 Marinilabiliaceae bacterium | reverse complement strand
TCACGGGACTCGAACCCGCGACCTGCTCATTACGAATGAGCTGCTCTGCCAGCTGAGCTAAAGAGGCCTGTGGTGATTTACGAATATAGATATAAGATTTAATATTTAGGATTGATGATTGAAGATATCTGATTTTGCTGACCTGTCTGGAAAGGATAAAAGAAGGTATATTGTTCAGCTTCAGGCTTTACTTTTCACATCAATGCAATTTATCACTGTCTGGAATGGGTTCCGGGTGGAGAGGTTTTGTGTCTTTTCCCTTCTTCTTCCAGAACTTCAGTTTGCTTTTAATTTTGTCGTAGAAGCTTCTTCCCAGGATAAATAAGCTTAAATAGAATAAGACCTCCCCTACAATTATTAATACAGTTGTAATTCCAGCAATCTGTATCCCTGGAAAACCTAAAAAGGGAACAACAGGTATCATCAGGAAGGCCAGGACTGAAATTATTAATAATATAAATCCTATGGTTTTACCCATTTAAAATCATTTGGCAACATAAGGATAACAACATACTGTATTTTAAGTTTAATACAGGCAGATCAGTAATCGAAAATATTTATTCCGGCCTGCAAGCCATTTCCTAAGGCTTTGACCTCAGTGGTCAGCTTGCATCACAGGTATAATTAATTCATCCTAAGTATTCTCAACCTTTGCCAGTTATTCCCGCTAAGGCCCCAAATGGTTTTATCCCAATTCTTGTTACTTAGGCCGGTCTGTTCTTTTAAAGCATTCAGATCGATAGGAGACTGCTCTTTAAGCAGATCAGAAACTATTTTTTCTTCTTCGGTTAACTCCATGCCCCCTGCTCCATGCTCTTCGCCCTGCGCCCCTGCCAGCCAGCAGGCTGGGATATTCTTAAATCAAAGAGTTCCTAACCACCCCGTCACGCCTCTGGCGTGACACCCCTCCTTACCTATAAGGAGGGGAAACTTGTAACCTGTAACCAGCACCTAGTACCTAACTTAAATCAAGGTAACAAACAGCTTGTCTTCTGTCTTTACAACCTTAGCAAGATTATTCCTTGTAAGCCCCTTAATCGCTTTATCCCACTTCTTGTTGCTAAGCCCTGTTTGCTCTTTCAAAGCATTCAGATCAATAGGAGAATTCTCTTTCAGAATTCCCATGACTACCTTCTCATCATCCTTTAGCTCACTATCATCAGAACCTTCCCTGAGCTCTTCGCCCTGAGCCCTGAGCTCTTTGCTCTCATCTCCCCCTCTCCCTTTCTCCTCTTCTCCCTCTCCCTTCTTCTCCGGTCGCATCTGGGGAAAAAAGAGTACATCCTGTATGGATTGCATGTTGGTCATAAACATTGTCAGCCTGTCCATACCCATTCCC
This sequence comes from Marinilabiliaceae bacterium, assembly GCA_036350795.1. Taxonomy (GTDB): domain Bacteria; phylum Bacteroidota; class Bacteroidia; order Bacteroidales; family VadinHA17; genus JAUVKT01. Next base: position 5,106 of record JAZBNV010000048.1, on the reverse strand, counting down.
ATGCCAGAGGTGGGAGGCATACCATATTCAAGGGCTCTGACAAAGTCCATATCAATAAACATTGCTTCATCATCTCCCTTTTCTGAAAGTTTTAGCTGGTCCTGGAACCTTTCAAGCTGGTCAATAGGATCGTTTAATTCTGAATAGGCATTACAGAGCTCCTTCCCATTAACCATAAGCTCGAATCGCTCGGTTAGTCCTTCAACCGAACGGTGTTTCTTCGTAAGTGGCGACATCTCAACAGGGTAGTCGATAATAAAGGTTGGCTGCACATAATTTGCTTCGCATTTCTCTCCAAATATCTCATCAATAAGTTTTCCCTTGCCCATCGACGGGTCTGTTTCAATACCCATCTCCCTGCAGGCCGACCTCAGCTCTTCCTCATTTTTGCCACTGATATCGAAGCCTGTATGTTCTTTTATTGCATCGTACATAGATATCCGTTTAAACGGCCTTTTATAATCTATCACAACATTCCCGAAGGGAACCTTTGTGGTTCCGTGCAGGTCGAGGGCAACCTTTTCGATCATCTCTTCGGTAAAATCCATCATCCAGTTATAGTCCTTATATGCCACATAGATCTCCATCACGGTAAACTCAGGGTTATGAGTCCGGTCCATTCCTTCGTTGCGGAAGTCCTTGGAGAACTCGTAAACACCTTCATAACCACCAACAATAAGCCTTTTGAGGTAGAGCTCATTGGCGATTCTCAGGTATAAGGGCATGTCAAGCGTATTGTGATGTGTTACAAAGGGCCTGGCTGCTGCTCCTCCCGGTATGGGCTGCAGTATCGGGGTTTCTACTTCAAGGTAGCCTTTTGAATTAAAGAGCTCCCTCAGCGACTGGTATATCTGTGTCCTTTTCCTGAATACTTCCCTTGTTTCCGGATTTATTATAAGATCAACATACCTCTGCCTGTATCTCATTTCAGGATCGGTAACTGCATCGTATGTTACGCCATCTTTTTCCTTTACTGCAGGGAGGGGTTTTATTGACTTGCCCAGAACAGTAAGCTCTTTTACATGAACAGTAATTTCTCCCATCTGGGTACGGAATACAAAACCACTTACACCAATAAAATCACCTCTGTCGAGAAGTTTTTTAAATACAGTATTGTAAAGAGTCTTATCCTCGCCCGGACAAATCTCATCCCTGTTGATATAAAGTTGAATTCTTCCTCTTGAATCCTGGATCTCAGCAAAAGAAGCCTTACCCATTATTCTCCTGGTCATTATTCTGCCTGCTACAACAACATCCTTTAAGCTGTTTTCATCATTATCAAAGCGGGAGAGAATTTCGTCAGAGAAGATAGAGGTCCTGAATTCTTTCGCAGGGTAGGGGTCGATTCCAAGATTCCTTAGTTCGGCCAGTGAATCCCTCCTGATCTGTTCCTGTTCGCTTAATTGCATACAATATAAATTTTTGCAAAAATAACTAAAAGAGGTTTAAAAAGTTGAAAAGGTTGATAAAGTTGAAAGAGTTGAAAAGGTTTATGGGCCTAATATTCGAAAAGATTCCTGTATATTAATGCGTTTTCAGATGGTTTAAAAACTTCTGTTTTGTAGTTAATCTTACGGCGTGCTTCATCAGGAGATTTTGCAAGTCCGCATGCAGATTGCACAAATAAGGAAGCACCGAGAACTGTTGTTTCCTTTTTATCGATAACCTTTATCTCAACTTCAGCAATATCAGCCCTCAGCTGGTTCCAGAGCCTGTTTTTAGATCCACCACCCACACAGAGGATGGAGTCGGATCTGAAACCTCCTGCTTCTTCAATCGCTTTTTTTCCCTCCCTCAGCTTCAGGGCCAGTGATTCAAGCATTGCCCGGTATATTTCATACCTCGTTGTGCCCATCGTAAGTCCGCTTATCTGTCCTCCGCCTTTACCTTCCGATTCTTCGTAAAATGCCGGTATAATCCTGACTCCCTTACTTCCCGGGGGGACTTTTTCAGCCATTTCAATCATTTCTTTATAAGGATTGCTTCCCAGGTCATGGAAGAAATTCCGGCCTGCCCATTCCAGCATTCCGGAGGCGATCCATTGGTTGCCAATATTGTAATATCCTTTTATCGGGTCAAGTTCTGTAGTAATTTTATTTTTTAGCTGTTCCGGGCCCGATAAGAAGGTCTCTGATCTTACCATAAGTATTTCCCATGTCCCTGAGCTTAAAACAGGCTGGTTTATTCCTGCTCCTGATCCGAAAATTGCAAACTGAGTATCGTGTCCGCTTATAACCACCGGCAAACCCCGGGGCAGTCCCGTTCTTTGTGAGGCTTCACTGCTTATTTTCCCACTTATTTCCCCTGGTTCGGACAGTGGTCCGAAAAGATTCCTGCTGACTCCCAGGGAAGAGAGAATATTGTCTGAGAAGTCCCTGTTTCGTTTTGCTGTCATCATCGAGGTTCCTGCCATGGTAATACCATTGGCCATTTCACCAGAAAGGAACATTCCGAAAATTGCGGGGGCAAAGAGAAAACGGTGAGCTTTCTCAAGTATTCCAGGGTGGTTCTCCTTTAGCCAGACAATTTTATTGATAGTATTAAAATTGAAAGGCTGTACTGCTGATTCGCTGTAAATTTTTTCAAGCGGCATGTACCTGTCAATTTCCTTCATAACCTGTACTGTCCTTTCGCACTGCCACGATATCATTGGATAAAGCAGTTTGCCGCTTCTATCAACCGGGGCACCATCAACACCAAAAGTGGTTACTGTAACACCTGCTATCTCAGCCGGATCAATATCCTTTACCACTTCCCTGCAGGCCATACACATTTTGTCCCATATTTCGTATACATCCCAGATAAGATACTGTGGATATCCGGGATCGGCCTGTGTATTGTTAGGGAAGGATTTTGATCTGACAATCTCTCCTTCTTCGTTAATGGCAACTGCCCGCACATTGGTGGCTCCGCAATCGAAAACGATGGATATCATTAAAAAAGTTTATAAAGGTTTAAAAAGTTTAAAAGGTTTAAAAAGTTTAAAAGGTTTATAAAGTTTATGAAGTTTATGAAGTAAGATTTTGCAGATACTTTTCAACTTTTTAAACCCTGTCAACTCTATCAAGGTTTATTTATACAGTGGTCCGTAGGTTTTACAGGCCCTGTAATCACTTCCCTCCGGGTCCATTCCAAACGCGTTCCATGTTCCTGGTCTGTATATCTTATCTGCTTCAACATTGTGCATATTAACAGGAATCCTGAGCATTGAGGCCAGTGTAATCAGATCGGCACCGATGTGCCCGTAGCTTGATGCACAATGGTTGGCTCCCCAGTTTGCCATAACAGAGTATACATCTCTGAAAGCCCCCCCGGCTGTGAGGCGTGGAGCAAACCATGTTGTTGGCCATGTCGGATTGGTCCTGTCGCACAATATTCTATGCACCTTTTCAGGTAATTCAACTGTCCATCCTTCTGCCAGCTGAAGCACCGGACCCACACCTTTCACAAGATTTATCCTTGAGATGGTGATTGGCATTATGCCCTGTGTGTCGAACTGGGAAGAAAAGCCACCTCCCCTGAAATATTCGCTTATAGCTGGTGGCCAGCTGGTGGCATTCATACAAGCTGCGGCTTCTTCGTGGCTGATTTCCCAGAAAGGTTTAAGCGCCGGTTCACCATTAATCTTCTGGCGACCACTGAAATCTATGGCCGATGCGCCTGAATTAATGAGGTGAATGATTCCTTCAGCAGCCAGTCCTTGAGCTTTATAGCCTGTAACTCTTTCTATTGATTCAGGACTCCAGAAAGTCCTTATATCAGAAAACATCTGGGTGGTGTTTGTAAGAAGATAGCCGAGCAGCATCGGCACTCCGTTTAAAGCATCGTTTTCGGTTGCAACAAGGTAGGGTGGCCTGGTTCCGTTCCAGTCGAAAGAGGAACACAGTATTGCTTCCATAAAATCGCCGTTGGGCATATGATCTGTCCATTGACGCTGTCCCTGGAAACCAGCCAGGATTGCATTATGCCCGAGTGCTTCCTCTCCAAATCCCAGTTCCTTAAGGCGTGGATTCCCAACCATGAGGTCGCGGGCAATAAGAGTCATCTTTACAACAGTTTCCCACTCATTGTTTTTCTCCTCTTCTGTTTTAGGAGTGTCATTCAAATCAGGTCCTTCCCTGCAGTATTCCTTTGTCCAGGCAAGTGCCTTTCCGTACTCTTCCTTATCAAAGATTTCCTCGTTCAACCTCCGGCTGAACTCCGACATATCAATATATTCGTTTCTCATTCCAAGATATTCCTGGAAAAAATCTTCCCTGACAATTGAACCTGCAATGCCCATTGATACTCCTCCCATCGACAGGTACGATTTTCCTTTCATATAAGCCAGGGCGACACCTGCCCTGACAAAGCGGAGTATCTTTTCCCTGACATCTTCCGGGATACTTGTGTCGCCTGCATCCTGTACATGGCGGCCGTAGATTCCAAATGCCGGTAATCCTTTTTGTGAATGCCCGGCAAGGGCCGCAGCCAGGTATACAGCTCCTGGCCTTTCAGTTCCGTTAAATCCCCAGATTGCTTTTGGGATTACAGGATCCATATCAATGGTTTCAGTTCCGTAGCACCAGCAGGGAGTAACAGTGAGTGAGAGTCCGACTCCTTCCTTCCTGAACTTTTCGGCACAGAGTGCTGCTTCTGCAACACCTCCGATAGCTGTATCGGCTATAACACACTTAACCGGCTCGCCATTAGCATATTTCAGACTGGAGGAAATCAGCCTGGCTGCTGAATGGGCCATCTCCATTACCTGGTCCTCAAGCGCTTCCCTTACACCTCTTCTTCTTCCATCAATAGCAGGTCTGATACCTACCCTGGGAAATTCACCTATTACCCACTGATGCTTATTATTCACCTGGAATTTATGTTCACTCATTATTGGATTTTTTGGATTAAGGGGATTAAACTAAACAAATATAAATAAAAAAATCACAGACTGATATGCCAGACAATACTGGCAGGCTCTTCTAACTGCGAAGCAGTACGGCTAAAGTTATTCACCTCTTCCCGGTAGTCAAATTTCATTATATTTGCAGTCTTGAATATGTACACATATAGATATATTAATAGAAGATACAATTTTAGAATACAGAAATAATGGATATAGAG
>JAZBNV010000047.1:0-58100 GCA_036350795.1 Marinilabiliaceae bacterium | reverse complement strand
GGCTTTGGACATAACAATAAGAAGCTTTCGAGGGCCTACGGGAAAGGAGCAAGTGATGCGGAATTAATAACAAGGGTGCATGTCGATCCCATAATGGGAGGTACAGGAATGAGGGGTAATTTTGTGACATTTAAGTTCGAAGCAGCTAAAGAGGAGGTTATATCATGAGGTACGCAATGGCGGTTGATACGAAAAAATGTGTGGGTTGCAGCGACTGTGTAATTGCCTGCCAGACCGAGAATAATGTCCCGCATGGCTATGCCAGGGAATGGGTTGTGGAGGTAACAGCCGGCAGTTATCCCAATCTTGAGATTGAAATAAGGTCCGAACGTTGCAATCACTGCGATAATGCTCCATGCGTAAGATGTTGTCCTACAGGTGCATCGCATATTGTGGAAGGCGGTATTGTAAAAGTGCATCATAACAAATGTATTGGTTGTGGAGCATGCATTACCTCATGTCCCTACGATGCGAGGTATTCACATCCGGATGGCTATGTTGATAAGTGTACATTCTGTGATCATAAGGTAAAAGAAGGAGAAGATCCGGCCTGTGTTGCAGTTTGTCCTACTAAATGTCTCTACTTTGGTGATCTCGACGATCCCAGGAGCCCGGTTTCAATGGTTCTTAAGAACAGGAAATACAAGACACTTATACCCGAAGCCGGTACCAAACCTATGTTATACTTCTTAATATAAAATACGATGAGAGAAGAAATAATTGTAAGCGGAAGAATGAATCCCGGTATTGACCCGGTGCTGCATATCTGGCACTGGCAGATTCCTCTCTATCTCTTCCTGGGAGGGCTGGCAGCAGGGATTCTGTTTTTTGCATCTCTTTATACAATACTGGGCAAGGGTGAGAAATTTGCAGGAGCTACCAGGTGGGCTCCCTTCGTTGCCCCTGTTGCCCTGGTACTTGGACTTGCTGCATTGTTCCTGGACCTCAAACACCAGCTCTATTTCTGGAGACTATACACAACTATTAAGCTACAGTCGCCAATGTCGTGGGGAGCATGGACACTGCTGGCGATTACTCCCTTATCCTTTGTGTGGGTTGCCCTGGACATCAGGCTTATTTTCCCGCAGTGGGACTGGAAATTTAAGATTCTTAAGGATATAGAGGCCTTCTTTACCAGGTATAAGATAACACTGGCATGGTTTATACTGGTGCTTTCATTGATTCTTGGAATATATACCGGTATATTGTTCTCTGCATTTAATGCTAGACCATTATGGAATACCTCTATACTGGGTCCGCTTTTCCTTACTTCAGGTCTGTCGACCGGAGCCGCAGTAATAATTCTTTTTGCGAAATCGAAGGAGGAAAGGCTGGTTTTTACCAGGATTGACCTGGTTCTGATTATAATAGAGTTGTTCTTTATAACTCATATGTTTATGGGTTTCCTTGCAAGTACGGAGGTTCAGATCGATGCTGCCGGACTCTTCCTGGGAGGACCATATACTGCCCAGTTCTGGGTTATTGTTGTGGGGCTTGGCCTTATTGTTCCGGCCCTGCTCGAAGCACTCGAAATTGCAAAATTCAGGGTGCCCGTTATTATTCCGGCCACCCTGGTTCTTACCGGTGGACTGGTTTTAAGATTCCTTATTGCAAATGCTGGCCAGGTAAGCAGGTGGCTTTATTAAGAAAAACATGAAAAATAGTAATATGAAAGAAAGAAAAGCAAAAGCCTATATTAATCCCTATATAGGTGGAGTATTGCTGGGTCTTGTACTCCTGGCAGCAAACTTTATAAGTGGCAGAGGCCTGGGTGCAAGCGGAGCAATAAAAAGTACCGTAGTGACTGCAGTAAAGACAGTTGCGCCTTCTCACGCCGAAAATACCGCTTTCTATTCTTCCTACCTTGAGAGCCACGAGAAGCCAATGAAATCGTGGCTGGTGTTCGAGGTTCTGGGAGTGCTGGTGGGTGGATTTTTATCGGGTGTAATTGCCGGGCGGAATAAGCTGAAGGTAGAACACAGCCCGAAAATTTCGTCGAAGCGCAGATTGGTTTTTGCACTCCTGGGAGGAATCTTCTTCGGCTTTGGATCTCAACTGGGACGAGGATGTACCAGCGGATCGGCACTAAGCGGTATGGCTACCTTCTCAATGGGAGGTATTATTACCATGGCAGCCATATTCGGTTCAGCCTATGCATTAGCTTATTTTGTAAGGAAGAACTGGGTCTAGGTATGCGGTAAACGGTAAACGGTAAACGGTAAACGGTAAACGGTAAACGGTAAAATTCATAACTCACAACTCACAACTCACAACTCACAACTCACAACTCAAAAAAATGGGACCATTAATAACTAACGAAATAATCTCTTCAAATACCAACCTGCTTTTTGCCTTCCTTATTGGAATTGCATTTGGTTTTATTCTGGAGAGCAGCGGCTTTTCTTCAAGCAGGAAACTGGCCGGTTTGTTCTATGGCTACGACACTGTTGTGCTTAAAGTTTTCTTTACTGCAGGTATTACAGGAATGATAGGCCTCTTGTTCTTCAGCCTTTTTGGCTGGATAGATATGGAGATGGTATTTGTTAATCCTACCTACCTGAGCTCGGCAATAGCCGGTGGCCTGATAATGGGAGCAGGTTTTATACTGGGCGGATTTTGCCCCGGTACAAGTGTATGTGCCGCTGCCATTGGCAAAATTGATGCTATGGTTTTTGTTGGCGGACTTTTTATAGGAGTTTTTATCTTTACAGAAGGATATCCGCTGATTGAGAAGTTATATCTGGCAAACTACAAAGGTGATATAAAACTCAGTACAGCTCTTGGAATTTCAGATGGCGCTATGGCACTTTTGTTTATCTTTATGGCAGTAGCTGTTTTCTGGGTAGCCGAGTTTGCAGAGAAAAAGTTTACAGCACCTGAATATTAAAATCATATATTATGAATTACAGAGTAGTTTTAAGCATAGTATTTATAGCATTGGGCTTTATAATAGCTGCAGTGCCAAATAATACAACACTCCAGTTTAAACTTACACCCGAAGAGATGCTTGCTGACCTTAACAGCAGGTCGCAGTATATCAGTCCGGACGAGGTGGCAGAAATGATAATAAGCCAGGATCCATCTATCCAGTTAATTGATCTCAGGAGCAGTGAGGAATATAATAAGTTTCATTTGCCCGGTGCATATAATATTCCGCTGACTGAGCTTCTGAACGATGAATACAGGTATGTGATCAACCAGGATTTAAAGCTTAATGTCTTTTATTCCAACGGGACTGTAATTGCCGACGAAGCTTATATTATAACCCGCCAGATGGGATATTACAATAATTATGTGCTTGAAGGCGGACTTAATTACTGGGCTGAGACGATAATGAATCCTGAAAAACCTGCAATAACCAGTCCCAATGATGAGCTTGCACGCTACGATTTCAGGATTGGAGCCGGACAGGCACTGGGAGGAGGATCTGCTCTATCCTCAGACACTAAGGCTGTAGCACCGCCGCCGGTTCAAAGCAGGCCAAAAAAGCAGAAAGCCCAGGGAGGTTGTTAGCTTTTGATACACCACCTGCCCTGAAAGGATAGCTTTCTAGAATTTAAGCAACATAGACCCGGCAGAATAACCTCCGCCAAATACAGTGAAGGCCATAAGACTACCCTTTTTTATGTGATTCATCTCCCTTGCCATCGAAAGGCCTATTAAGGTAGATGCACTTCCTGTATTGCCGTGCTCTTCGATATGTGTAATAACTTTCTCCTTCGGAATGGAAAGTTCCTTTGCAATGTGATTTATTATTCTCACATTGGCCTGGTGCGGAACCACATAATCAAGGTCTTCAATGGCTAAATTGTTCCTGGATGTAATTTCAACAAGCTCAGAAGCCATATAGGTACAGGCATTAATAAAAACATCCCTGCCATCGGGCATAACCAGCCCTACATCTGCCGGCCTTAGATATACCGCTTCGGGACCTTTGCCGACATGAGCCAATCCTTTTGTCTGGATATCAACTATCTCAGGGTTGTCTTCATCTGTTCTTTCCTTACATATAAGAGTAGCTGCAGATCCATCTCCCCACAGGTGTCCTGCCTTTGGATCCGTTTCGTTGCCATAGAAGGAGTTGTGTTCCGAATCCAGTACGATAGCTTTGCTGGCTATGCCTGAGATAAAAAAGCTGCGGGCTATCTCAATGGCATTCAGAAAGGAAGAGCATGCTGTTGAAACCGAGAGTACCCTGGCATTCCTTATATCAAATTCTTTCTGAATAACATGGGCAAGAGTAGCAACCGTATCAACAGGAGTATAGGTGGCACCAATTATCAGATCCACATCTGAGAGATCAAGTTTATAGCGGTCTTTCATATTTTGTACCGCCTTTATACCCATAGTATTTGTATTATCTTCTCCGTTTGCGCGGGTCCGTGTTTTAATACCTGTACGTTCGTAAATCCAATCGTCAGTAAGCCCGTTGATATTCAGAAAGTAATCGTTTGGAACCCTGTAATCAGGAAGATAATGTCCGATGGCTGTAATATACATAAGCATTTTATTTATTAGCGAATGATTTTAATTCCCCCTTAAAATGGCGCACATTTTTTTATGTACACCCGAACAGGTCTGTCCGACCCGGTCACATTCACACCTGAATACTTTGCAAATAAGTGAGCAAAAGTACTAATACGTTTTATAAACCGTACAAAATCACTAACTTTATTTTCTTAAAGTCGGATGGAATTAATAATTATGAATATGAAAAAACTTGGTTTAATGGTGCTTGCCATTTTATTGGGAAGTGCTGCAATTGCCCAGATAGTGTTGGAAAAACCATTATCGGAGAGGGTAACTTCATACAGAATGAACGTGGAATTGCTTCCTCTCGAGAAGATGGTAAAAGGAGATATGACAGCATACTGGGTAAATATCTCTGATGATATTGTTGGCGAAGTACAGCTGCATATGTATCTGAATGCATTCAGAAGCAATAAATCCACATTCTACAAGGAGGGAGGAGGATCGCCCGGTAACAGTGAGATCGATTACGGATGGGTGGACATATCTGCAATCAGCGATGGGAAGGGAAGGGATTTATATAACTCTATGGCTTATATTCAGCCTGATGACGGGAATATTCATGATATGACTGTTCTAAGGGTAGATCTTATCGAAGCCGCCAACCCGGGCGATACCGTTTGGCTGAACATTGATTTCACATCCAAGCTTCCTTCGAATATAAGGAGAACAGGTTTTAATAAGGACTTCTTTTTTGTTGCACAGTGGTTTCCAAAATTTGGTGTGTACGAACCGGCTGGAATGAGGTACGCAAGCGAAGGCGGCTGGAACTGTCACCAGTTTCATAATCATTCAGAGTTTTACGCCAATCACAGTGTATATGATGTTGACATCACCTTACCTGAAGAATATGTTGTGGGATCGGGTGGAATGCTGATAAGGGAAGAAAAGGTAGGCGAAACTCATAAGAAGCTTGTTTACAGGGCTGAGGATATAGTCGATTTTGCATGGACTGCCTGGCCCGATTACCTGGTTGCCGAAGATACATGGGAAAATGTAAGCATCAGGTTCCTTTATCCTCCTGGCCGCGAAAACCAGGTAGATCGTCAGCTGGGTGCTGTAAAAAATGCACTCGAATACCTGGGTGAAAGGGTTGGCCCGTATCCATGGCCGCACCTTACCTTTGTTGATCCGCCAACTATTGGCTCCGGTTCGGGTGGAATGGAATATACTACAATATTTACATCAACAGGCATAGGGAATATGCCCGAATTTATACTTATGCCCGAAATGGTAACTGTTCATGAGTTTGGGCATGCTTATTTTATGGGAATCCTGGCCAGCAATGAGTTCGAGGAGCCATGGATTGATGAAGGAATTAATTCTTACTGGGAGGCCAGGATAATGGATCATTACTGGGGTCCGGGTAAAGGCATTATTAACCATAAGAATGTCGGAATGTCAGACTGGTCTTTCAGCCGGCTAAGCTATGTATTATCAGATGATAAGATGGTGACTGATAATACCCCGGCATCATGGGAATATCCCCATGGAACATATGGTATGATGTCTTATAATAAGGCTGCTACATGGCTGTTTACCCTGCAGGGGATTATTGGAGAAGATGCTATTGACAGGGTCTTTAAAGAGTATTATCGCGAGTGGGGCTTCGACCATCCTGATGCCAGGGATTTCGTAGAGATTGTAAACAGGCTTGTACCGGAAGTTCATGGCGATAAGTTCGGGCCTGATATGAACTGGTTCTTTGAGCAAACCCTCTATGGTGAGGGAATCTGCGATTACGAGATTGATGGAATAATTAACAGCAAACAGAGGGCCTTTAAGGGCATAGTTAAGTCTGATACCGGAATGGTATTGCTTAAAGAGTCTACAGAGGGTGATTCAATTTATATATCCAATGTGAAAGTACAGAGGCTTGGGGAGGTAATGCTTCCGCTGGAGGTGCTTGTGCATTTTGAAAGTGGTAAGGAAATATTGGAAGAGTGGGATGGCAAGGCACGGTATAAAACATTCAGGTATGAAGGTGCCGACAGGGTAATATGGGCAGAGGCCGATCCGGAACGAAAACTGAGTATGGATGTGAATCTTGTAAATAATTCCTATACAATAAATCCTGATCATGTGCCGGTAAAGAGTTTTGTGAGGAAGATTGCAACTCTTGTTCAGTTATTATTACAAACAGTAACAATTTAAATACTCTTAATCTGATATTATGAAATTAATTAGAGCAATAACAAACGGGTCAGGCAGGGCTGTTCGATCTATCAAACCTGTTCTTATTATATGGCTTGTCACTCTTTTTGCAATTTCCCTCCTGGCCGGGCCACTGAAATCGGCTTTGATATCTGCCACAGGCAGCAGCAATGCCACCAGCATGATCGCCGATGGTTTCTCTATCGACTTCTGGACAGGGCTTATTCCCGTATCGACGGCTTCCCTCTCGGGTCTTCTTAAAGGTGTTCTTGTCCTCCTGGTTTTCTATATTTTTATAGGTGTTTTTCTAAACGGAGGACTCTTCGATTCATTAAAGGCAAATGTTTGCGGATACCCCCTGAAAGAGTTTTTCAGAGCTTCAGCTGCAAATTTTCTCTCCTTTCTCGTAGTAACCATCATGGTAATACTGATGATATTGCTTACTGTTGCTTTGGTAATAGGTTTGCCTCTGCTGATAGTAAGGGGAGGAGATGGAGGAGAAGCTGTTATGACCAAAGTAATGAATATTATGAGGATAGTACTATTGCTGGTACTTCCTGTTCTGTTACTGGTTGCTGATTACGCCAGGGCGTGGCTAAGTGGCAGCGAGGAGAAAAAGGCCTTTAAAGCACTGGGGTATGGATTTAAAGCTACTTTCAATTCATTTATCTCTTCCTATATCTTTATGTTGTTGATGGTGGTAATACAGGGAGTGTTCGCCTATCTCGCGAGCATGATCATGAATATTTATCCTTCGGGCGGAGGAGGCTTATTCCTGTTTTTCCTGCTTACCCAGGCACTGGTAATAATCCGGATATTCCTTAGGGCATTGCGCTACGGGGGTGTCACTACCCTGCATACTATTTAGTTAGTTGTAACATATCAATGCCGGCCATATATGCCGGTTTTGCTTCAGGATCAGTACCTTTTATCACAATTCTAAGGGTATTTTTTCCTTTTTTGATATGGAAGTATCCCATTTCCAGTTCGGCAACCTTCTCTGCAGGGCTGTATGCATTAAAAGTAAGTGCCTTCTGGTCGTTAATATAATAGTCGGCAATGCCATAATCGGCTGCCATTGTAAACCTGCCGCTAATCCTGAATGTACCTTCCTCTTTACTTAGAAATGAAGCTGTAAGTTCGCTGCCCGCTTTGCCATTCCTGATCCATAGCTGGGCTTTCCGGCTCCAGTCCCACGACGCTATTGCCTGTGTTTCAGCACTTAATCCCCTTCTTTCTTCTATTTTTAAATTCTCTCCTTCTATTATACCTTCTTCATTAGGCTCAGGTTTTATTATGTCTGACCTGTCTGAGGGAACCTTAAGTTTAACAGTATTTATATCAGGTACTATGTTTACCTTATATCCTGGTAGTACATAAAAATATGATGTAAGCGCGTAATTCATTATAGCAGGCGCCCAGTGCCAGAGCTCAATATTGGAACTTAAGCTGGTATTAAAGGGAATGATATCAAGCATACGGTACCTCATATTTACCGAAAGCCCGGGGTGAAAGTTTCCTGCTCCGCCGGGCTGGGCAATAAAGGGGTGACTAAAGGCTTCGGGTCTGCACCAGGCATATCCGTAGTAGTCTTCGGTGCCGGTTCCGATACTCGAGGGAAAAGATTCGTTATCAACAAAGATTTTTTCATCGCCTTCGCCCCACCAGGCATCCACCGTATTAAATACCGTTACAGCATCACCGGCATAAATTCCCTTCCCTTCTATATCAACAAAATTGATATCGAAATGCCTGTCGCTGCCACCAACTCCTTTTGCTCCTGCAGTTTCAATTCTATTGTATTCGTGCCAGGCTGCTCCAAAATACATACTATTCTCCTGCCACAGGTATTCGGATACTTCAGCCTCCATTTCACAGTTAACAGGCTGATCGCCATAATTTATTATATCTATGCTTGCTGAGTTTTTAAAGGGCATCAGCCAGTAAGAGGACATATCTCCTGATGCTGAAACAGATGAATTCCATGTATCCGATTCAAGCACTTCGAAACCTGTTCCGAAAAAATCCCCGGCCGGTACCCATACGGTATTTATTCCATCTAATGAAATACTTAATACAGAGGATCTGAGAGCCTGTTTAATATTGCCTGCTTCAATCTTAACATTTAGTTTGCTTATGGCTGATTTTCCTTTCTCAATTTTAATACGGAGAGTATCACCTGGACTTATCTCTCCGGATGCAGTCGCCGGATTACCCCTTTTATAATTGTTGCCTAACAGGCTTGAGTTTACTTCCATAATCAGTTGCCTGTTTTTGTCAATTACATCCATTGAAAATGATTCCATCTTCACCCTCCCTGTATAGTTGCGATAATTAATATTGTAATAAATACTTGGAGTAATCCTTCCGTTCTCTTCTTTGAGTGCATCACATTCGTAGGTTATTTTACAGTGCTTTGAGTAGGGTATGGGAAGGTAGAGGTTATGACCCCTCCTGTAGTAATCTGAGAGCGGAGATACGGAGCTGCTGAGTGGTTCTCCGGCCAGTAGCTGACCGCTAATTACCTTGAGTACATTGTCTTCAATAACTGGCACCTCGCTGTTGTCAATATATACCCTGAGTACTCCTTCATAACTGCCCTCCCCGGCAAAGGTCATCCACCACCTTACAATGGCTCCCGGGCCATCGGCATCGAAGAGGACAAACTCCCTGCGACCTGAATTATTCTCTTCCCTGATAAACCTCGAGTAGTCGGCATTGGCAAACCAGCCCTCCTGATCGGGTGCAACAGATGCCCTGTCATAAGAGCTGAATTGTTCAAGGAAGAACTCATTATCAGGGAAAAGGGTAAGGCTTTCCCTGTCTGTCATATCCTTAAGCAGGCTTTCCATGCTTACTTCCTTTACCGAGCATGCATGTATGCTAATAAGTGCACAAGCAATAACTGTCAACCTTAATATAGCTTTCATCTTTATGGTTTTGGGTTTGTATAAAGTTAATAATTATTGTTATAAAGCAGGCTCATCGTTAGCCGCTTAAACCGGAATATTAACTATGTTTGGTAAGGAATTAAATATATTTTTTATGAAACAGGCTGTATTATTTCTGATTGTGCTTTTTGCGGCTGTGCTTACGCATGCACAGTCACCCGACAATGAAAACCTGAGGATAAGTCACGGTCCATGGTTGCAAAACCTGGGCGAAAGCGGTCTGACCGTAATGTGGATGACCAACAAAAGTGCTGTTCCTTCGGTAATAATTACGGACGAAATGGGTAATACAAGAATTGTCAGGAACAGCACAGATGGTATAGTTGACGGTGGTGGTGTTTTGCATAAGGTAAGGATAGGCGGACTTGAGCCCGGCACAACATATAAGTATAAGCCTGTGTCGGTAGAGATTACAAGGTACCAGCCTTACAGGATTTATTATGGAGATACCCTGGCCAGGGATGAGTACAGTTTTAGCACCATCGATTCTGAAAGGAAAAGTTCCAGAGCAATAGTAGTTAATGATATACATGAAAATAATTTACTTTTAAGTCAGTACCTGGAAGCAGCCCGGGTAAAGAGGGGAGACCTTGTTTTTATGAATGGTGATATGATTGATTACCTGCAGGAGGAGAAACAGATTTTCGATGGATTCCTGGATACTTCAGTTGAAAGTTTTGCAAAAGAAGTACCTTTTTACCTGGTAAGGGGCAACCACGAAACCAGGGGAATGCTGGCCAGGGATTTTAAGGATTACTTTGATTTTCCTGAAAACAGGTTTTATTATGCTTTCAGCGATGGACCGGTACATTACGTGTTACTTGATTGCGGGGAGGATAAGCCTGACAACAACAGGTATTATTTCGGACTTGCAGATTATGATGCCTATCGTCTTGAACAGCTGGAATGGTTGAGAAGGCATATAAACAGCCAGGAATTCAAAAATGCAAGGCACAGGGTGGTTATTGTTCACATGCCTGTTATAGCGGGTGAGGAAATGGGTCATGGTATGCAATTCCTTTCAGATCATTTTGGACCGGTACTGAAGGATGCAGATATCAGCCTTTTACTGGCCGGGCATACTCACAGGGTGAAGTTTTATGAAGGGAAAGAGTCAGGTTTTGGTTACCCGGTGCTGGTATCGTCCAATAAAACCTATATTGAGCTGGAGGCATCTGATAAGACACTAAGGGCAGTCCTTAAAAATTCGGAAGGGGAGAATATTCTTGATAAGAGTTTTTAAACTGCCTTTCAGTTTTTCTCCGGCGACAGGGCTTTAGGATATCGTCCGAATAGCCTGACGAGTCCCCTGTGAAATTTATGGATACTCTGAACAGGTTCAGCAAACATAAAAAGGCATTTCCCTGATACCAGGTTCAGTCCCAGTTCACTGGCAAGTTCACTGCTGGCTTTCGTTTGAGATCCCTGCTGAATCCATACCTCGCTAATACCTTTTTTTGCAGCTTCCCGCATTATTTTGTCTGTTTCTGATTTTGGTGTTACAATAAACAGCTTTTTAAAGTCGCCGGGCAGGTCAGCTATATTGTTATAACACTTTATGCCAAGAATCTCAGAGGCATGAGGATTCAGGGGGCAAACTTCATATCCGTTTTCAGAAAGGAATTTTACAATTGCGTATCCAAACTTCTTTTCATTTCGTGATGCTCCGGCAATGATGATCTTTTTTTCATCAAGGAATTTCTTAATCTGTGTCAGGTCTGTCATAATAATAGTTTTTCCATTTTGTGCAGCTAAGCATTACCCGGTCCACGGGTAAACCTGCGAATGTAAAAATAACAATATATCTGTTTTTATAATATTTACCTGATCAGATATCTTCCCTGATTCTTTACTCTCCCCTGTCCGCCCTGGATTTCGACTCCCCTGGGAGTCGCACCCGGGTAGTAAGGCTATGTCATCCAACAATTTCCGCGGCTCTCAGTCCTTGTAAATCAACCAGGTCATCTTGCCGCGGTAACTTTGTGCAGTGAGTCCCTGATCTACCCATGTGCGACCCCCACGAGGTCGTTTATTATTCCTGCCCAATACTATTTCACACCTCACTCATCCACTATCCAACCTCCAGGTATGGGTATAAATACTCCTTTTAAAATAGGTTTTAATATTCTGTTGGTATTGGACGGAGGATGATACATTTACAGCTGTAAACCAGTAAATTATTCAAGGCAATGGATAAGCTCTATGATATGCTGATGGAGGACATAAGGTTCGAGGAAGGACTTAATGCCTGTATGAACTGCGGTGTATGCACTGCGATATGCCCGGCGGCTGAGTTTTATAATTATGACCCGCGAAAGATTGTTGATATGGTTCAGACAAAGGACAATGAAACAATACGCGGACTCTTAAAGAGCGAAACAATCTGGTACTGTGGTCAATGCATGTCGTGTAAAACCCGTTGTCCGAGGGGTAATACCCCTGGGTCAATAATAATGGCCCTCAGGCTTCTTTCGCAGAAACTGGGTTACTTCACCAATTCAGAGAAGGGCAGGCAGCAGTTTGCAATTAAGCGTACTGTTGGGGATAATATACTCAAGCACGGATACTGTACTCCGAGTTACGAAATACATCCGGATAAGCACCCTGAGCAGGGCCCGGTATGGGAGCATGTATATAAGAACCTTGAACATATAATTGCCAGGTTTGGTGGCGAATTGCATGGTAAGCAGGGTCCGCTGAGAGGATTCGATAAGGAAGTGCTCCAGGAATTGAAGGATATTTTTGATGTTACCGGCGGACTCGAACTCTTTGAGGCGATCGAACGGGCATCAAAGAAGAAAGCCATGGAAATGGGACTGGAGTTTAAGGAGGAAGGGACAGATTTTGAATATTTTAATCATGTCTTCACCTACGACTCGGGGATACATTTTATTGAAGAGGAAATTGAAGAACCAATATTAGCCAGCTATGAGGATTGAAGGTAAGAAGAGGATATGGGAAGATTTTCAGAAGCATATACCTGACGACCATTTCTTTTATGTAAGGTCGTGCATAAGGCAGAGTTTTTTTCCGGGTTCGGAACAGTATTTTCTGAAGGTTCTAAGAGAAGAACTGGGGAAGGATATATATGAAGATCCAAAGCATACCACCTGTACCGGCATAGGTTATCATGGTGATGTAGTTAATTTTGATACTATATCGGCCGTAGTGGCAAGGCATTTTGCCCTTGCTACAGAGCACGGATACAAAGACGTGGTAATCTCATGCGTTACTTCTTTTGGTATTTACGAGGAAATAATTGAAACATGGAAGCATTTCCCGGAGCAGCTTGAAAAGACAAGAGAGAATCTTTATAAAGCAACCGGCAGGGAATTTGAAGTGCCTGTTAGTATTACGCACTCAAGCGACATTATATATAAGTTCAGGAACGAGATAGCAGATAAAGCCCGGTATAAACTTATTAACAAAGAAACGGGAAAAGCACTTAAGGTAGTTGAACACATAGGATGCCATTATTCGAAGATGTTTCCAAAGTATGGTGTTGGAGGTGCTGAATTTCCACATGTGCTGGTTGGTATGATAGAAGCCTGGGGAGGTGATGTAATTGATTACCCCGAGCGAAGGCATTGCTGCGGTTTTGGTTTCAGGCAGTACCTGGTACAGGCCAACAGGGGTTACTCAGTGTCGAACTCAAAAAAGAAGTTTGAATCGATGGAGCCATATAAGCCTGATTTTATCCTTGCCAACTGCCCGGGATGTACAATGTTTATGGATAAGTGGCAATACACACTTAAGGCTATGGAGAACCGTACCTACGGACAGTACGGACAGGGCATACCAGTTCTTACCTACGAAGAGCTTGCGGGTATAGTTATGGGATATAATCCATGGGACCTGGGTTTGCAGTATCATAATGTTCAGTCGGAACCCTTGCTGGATAAAATCGGAGTTGAATATGATCCTGGCAATAAGTATCTCACAAAGGATGGAAAGGTTCTCCCGGCACCTGCTGATTTAATTAACGTATAGAATGGGAAAGCATATAGTTATAATAGGGGGAGGTACTGCGGGCTGCGTTGCTGCAGGACGTCTTGCCAGGGAAGGATATAACATCAGTCTGCTTGAGAAGGATGTATCGGCCGGCGGCAAGGTGCGAAACTGGTTTCAGCTCTTTCCCGACAGGAGGAAAAGCAATGAAGTACTTGCTTTTCTTGAGAAAGAAATTAAGCATCCCTTAATTGATTTCAGGGTGGGAGAGAAGATCAATAAGATCAGCAGGGATAAGGGTAAGTTTAATATAAGTACAGAATCAACAACAATAAAAGGAGCGGATGCACTGCTTATAGCAACCGGTTTTGACCTTTTTGAAGCCGGCAGGAAAGAAGAATATGGTTATGGCATATACCCTGATGTTATAACATCGCCAGAACTTGAAGATATGTTTCATAAGGGCAAAATCAGAACCTCATTAGGACAAATTCCTGAAAGAATAGGAATAGTGCACTGCGTGGGCTCACGGGATGAGAAAGTTGGGAATTTCCATTGTTCAAAGGTATGCTGCGTTACAGCAGTTAAGCAGGCAATTGAAATTAAGGAAAACCTCCCGGATACAGAAGTGATTTGTTTTTATATGGATATGAGAATGTTCGGACCATATTACGAGGAGCTTTACCGCGAATCGCAGGAAAAGTGGGGTGTACAGTTTATAAGGGGTAAGGTATCAGAAACAAGCGAAAACATTGATGGCAGGCTGGTGATAAAAGCAGAAGATACTCTTTCAGGCAGGCCTATTAAAATGAATGTCGACCTGCTTGTATTAATGCTGGGGATGGAAAATGCAAAATCAGGGCTGGCACTCAGGGAGCATCTTGACCTTGGTGTCGGGGTAAACAGCTTCTTTTCGATCAGGGACAATCATTATGGTAATAACCTGAGCGATATTGAAGGTCTTTTTTACGCCGGCACATGTACTGCACCAATGAATATTACAGATACAATATCCCACGCCAGGGCTGCTGTAACTGAGATTACAGAGTACCTTAATAAAAACCAGTGAAGTGAATAAGTTCGGATTTGCACCGGTAAAGCCAAGGGTAATTGATTACGACAGTAACGACAGGGAAATAATGATCTACCTCCTGGCAAAGGAGCCTTCATTTTCACTATGCATTGGCTGTGGTGGTTGTGCCGCAACCTGTACAGCATCAAAGTTCACCAGCTTCAGCCTGCGTAGAATCAATATACTGGTAAGGCGGGGCGAAAATTCTGAGGTAAGAAAGGAATTGGGCAAATGCATGCTTTGCGGGAAATGTACCCTGGTTTGCCCCCGCGGTGTAAGCACAAGGAGTGTTGTTTTTTATTTACGCGAAGCATTCGAGAAACTAGATAATTATGCAGTTTAAACCCTTTATAGTACCCTTTAATATAGGATTATATTTCATAATACTTTATGTTATTGTGAGGGGAGTTATATGGTTCAGGGATCTGCCAAAAACTGATAAACTCAGGATGCAGAGAGGATTCTTTGGACGGGCTTTTGTGTTGAGTATCAAGGAAATATTTATGGAAAGCCTGCTGCATCGTAAAATTTTCAGAACCAATCCCCTGCTGGGATTTATGCATATGAGTCTTGCTTTCGGATGGTTTCTGCTGATAGTATTCGGTACCATCGAAGCAGACTTTTTTGGTGCAAGGCACCTCAATCCGCCATATAAGGCAATATTCTTCAGGTATTTTAACCCGGAGCATGGTGAGGCCGGCCTGGCTCTCTTCTTCAGTTTCCTGATGGATGCTATACTCGCACTGATTCTTTCGGGTCTGATGATTGCAATAATCAAGCGCTTCTGGTCCAGGATCGTGGGAATGAAGAGAACCACCAGGCTTAAGTTTCTTGACAAAACAGCATTAACAGCCCTGTGGCTTATTTTTCCAAGCAGGCTGTTGGCAGAAAGTTTTACCTGCGGAGCACATGGATCAGGAAGTTTTCTGACCGGCTCGCTGGGTGGTTTCTTTGCAGGATTTTTACCGGTCGAAAGCCTTTCGATGCCTTTCTGGTGGCTGTACTCGCTTAGCCTGGGTACATTTTTTATTCTGCTGCCACGTACAAGGTATATGCATATCCCGGCAGAAATGTTCCTGATCTTTATGAGAAATTCAGGTGTAAGGATAGGCGACCAGCACGGGTCCTGTGCTGAAGCGCAGATTCATTCCTGCTCATCGTGTGGTATATGTTTGGATGTGTGTCAGTTAAGCTCTTCAGTGAATATTACGGATGTGCAGGCTGCTTACCTTGTTAAAGGGCTCAAGCGGGAAGACGATATCTTCGACCTGTCGCTGAACTGCCTGATGTGTGGCAGGTGCGAGCAGGCCTGCCCTGTTGGTATTGAACTGGGACCTTTAAGGATGATACAGAGAAGGGCAGGCGATGCACCCAAGGACATGAAAAGCATCTGGTCAGGGTATATGCGGATCAGGAACCAGGGTGAAGAGACAGGCCAGGGGACGAAGGCCTTCACCTATCTCCCGAAGCAGGATATCGTAACAGGAACCGAGGTGCTTTATTTCGCCGGGTGTATGACCCATCTTACACCTGGTATATCGCGATCGATGGAAAAGATCTTTAAATCAGCAGGTATAAACTACCAGTTTATGGATAAAGAAGGGTCGGTTTGCTGCGGGCGACCTCTTACTCTTGCCGGAAAAGACCGGGAGGCCAGGGAGTTAATAAGGAATAACTCAGAGGCAATATGGAGGTCGGGAGCTAAAACACTGGTTACATCATGCCCGATATGTTTTAAGATATTCAACGAAAGCTATCACCTTGATGTTGAAATATTGCATCATTCACAGTATATAAACAGACTTATTCAGGATAAAAAGCTGGAGTTAAGATTCCTTAATAAATCGGTAGTTTATCATGATCCCTGCGAGTTGGGAAGGAACTCCGGTGTGTACAGCGAACCCCGCGAGGTACTGGTACATGTTGCAAGGATGCACAAAAACCATAACAGTAAAGAGAATGCTCTCTGCTGTGGAGGAAGCCTGGCAAATATAAAAATTGACAGCCGGGATATTACCCGTATAGCAAGTGACGTGTATACTGAACTTACATCCTCCGAACCCGATTACCTTGCAACTGCATGCCCGATGTGCAAGAAGACTTTCAGGAAGGCTGAAGCAGGAGGCTCTTCAGAAGTGAGAGATATAGCTGAAATTGTTGCAGAGGCTATAATGCCGGTTTATAAGGATAAAACTGAATCAAGAAAAACACACAGGGCTGCAGTAGAGGCTTAGTATTTCATTCTTAATATTTAATAATCTATATTTGTGCAAATTTTTGTCGCGGATACAAAACCGGAACGATTTTTGTATACTTTTCCGGATAATTATTCGTTTTAATAGAAAGTCAAGAGGGGATAAAAATGAAATTAAGATTAATATTAGGAATGGTAATGCTGGTATCTGTTGCAATGTGGGGTTGCAATAATAATACCCGATCAGATAGTGATACTGATTTTGATGAAATTGTGCAGGCGAGCGACGGAATAATTCTTCTTAGCATGGAAGATGCCTATGTGCTGCAGGATATTACTGAACCAAAACGCAATACAGCTGAGTGGAGCTTTAAAGTACTGAATAAGGGAAGGTATGAAGTATGGCTTACAAGCCATACCAAGGATACTATGAACCTGAGTTACGAAAAACCGGTTATTGTACATTTTGGAGATACCAGGCTTGAGGTACAACCGGTTGGGAATGAAATTGTGCTAAACGATATGAAAGTTGTGAAACCATATTTCAGGGCTGATTCCAGGATAGGATCAATTCTTATTGAGGATACCGGATCGTATAATATACAGGTGATCAGTGAAAAGGTTGTTCCGCCTGAAGTAAGTTTACGTAGCTCTGCAAGTACAATAATGGATAAATTGTATCTTATTCCGCAAACACACTAGAATGACCCAGGCAGGAAGTCAGTTCAGCATCAGGGATAAAGTTATCGTTATTACCGGTGGTGAAGGGCTTATCGGATCCACACTGGCTACATTCTTCGCCGGTGAAGGTGCCAGTATCGTTTTGCTGGGTATAAACGATAAAAAAGGTGCCGAGATATCCAAACAGATTAATCTCTCAGGCGGCTCATCCATATATATACATGCTGATGTACTTGTGAGATCATCACTGCTTATGGCGGCAGAGAAGGCTATCGAGACCTTTGGAAAGCTTGATGTTCTTATTAATGCAGCCGGCGGAAACAGGAAAGGGGCTACCATTGAACAGGGACAGAGCATCTTCGACCTTGATATGGATGATTTCAGGTCGGTGAGCGAGCTTAACCTCGATGGTACGGTTCTGCCTTCAATAGTGTTTGGAGAAAAGATAGCCAGCTCCGGGAAGGGCGTAATAATTAACTTCTCATCCATGGCTGCTTCGCGACCACTTACAAGGGTTGTAGGTTATTCTGCTGCCAAGGCTGCTGTTGAGAATTTTACAAAATGGATGGCTGTTGAGATGGCCGATAAATATGGCGACAGCGTGCGGGTTAATGCTATTGCCCCGGGTTTCCTTGTAAGCGATCAAAACAGGGATCTCTTACTTAAAACCGATGGCAGTTTAACCAAACGTGGGCAGGATATCATTGAACAAACTCCCTTTGGGCGCTTTGGGAAGCCCGAAGAACTAGCCGGGACAGTAATGTGGCTCTGTTCAGACGCTTCCTCCTTTGTTACAGGTGCAGTTATTCCTGTTGACGGCGGTTTCTCGGCGTTTAGTGGAGTTTGATAAAACTTATACAAGAAGACCTTAATCAAGTAACGAATTCAGAATATCGAATACCGAATGCTGATTTTTGAAGTAAAAACAATGATTATTTAGATCTTGGTGATTTAAGCTCTGCCGTCTTTATACTGCTAACAAAAATTGAGATGAGCTCATTACATTCACTAAGAGCCTCCTCGATAAGTCTATTCTCTATGGTTAAATTTGCTTTTTTAATAATTCTAAAGCAAATATGGGTTTCTCTTAGCTCTTTAAGGATTACTTTCATCTTATGAATGAAATCTTTTCGGGATTCAGCACTTTGTGCTTCACCATAATTCAAGGCGGGTGATGTCCCGGATCTGTTTAATTGTCCTGATAAATTGCGTCCAGTTACTGTATTTGGTAATGAGGAAGAAACATTAATTGACAATACAGCAAAATCAATTAACCTTTCCTCGAGGTCAAATTTGTTCATAACATTAAGTTTAGTGCAGCGATTATATCAATTCAAATATACAAAAAATCAAAAATCATCTTTCGCTAATCAGCAATCCTAATTCAGACCAACATTAGTTCAACTACACTAGTTCCATTAGTATTTATCTGGATATCAGAATAAAGTCACTGCCGGGCTCGTTATCTCCAAACTCACCGAACCTGGGCTGTGGGTCTACCTTCTCTACATACTGCATGATTTCGCCGGTGGTAAGTATCCCGTCATCACCACCATACATTCTTAGTGCTTCGATAAAGCGCCTCGCAAAAGGAGAGTGAAATCCCGATCTGCCGTCCGGAACATATTCATTACCTCCTGAAGTGAGGTAGAGCCTCGATTTATACTTTGTTTTTCTCTCAATAAATTCTTCCTTAGGAATATCCTTATACATTTCCATTGCACCCCTGTGCGATGACTTTGCCAGGTAAGGATCTATTGTTCCTCCAAAGCAAACATCCATTACAAGGAAAATATGCCTGCATCCAATATTATTTATCATGGTCCGCAGATTTGAATGCGAAAGGTATGATGTTTTGCTAATATCGTCAGCCCTCGAATCGGTGCTGATAACATATCCTTCCTTGAATACCTGGTCGTAAACGCCATGACCTGCAAAGAAGACTATCAGGTTTTCATTCTCGCGGTAACTTCTCGAAGCATATTCTCTTAATTTATCTGCTGTTTCCGAAAGGCTGGGGTTTAAAACCACTTCTGTACTGACACCATAGTTTTCTGAAAGTTCTGCCGCAATAGTATTTGCATCGAGCACCGGGTTTACCAGCTCGGTAAACGAATCGTAAACATTGGTAGCGAAAAGAAGGGCGTGACTTATAATACCTTCTCCAGTACTGCTTTCATCAGTACCAGGATCACTTGCCTGGGGCTCGTCTGGTGAAGGCTGAGCTGATCTCCTGTCGTTAAAATTAAAGGGGTTTTCTACCGGGGTAACGGCAAAGGTGCCTTCCAGTCCCGGTACCCTTAGCTGGAAGTTTGAGTAACTGAAACTATATGCCGATCCGTCCCTGGTCTTGTTGGCAATAATTACCGACCTGGTCCACTTCTCCCTGAAGCTCTTAGCCTGCGAGACCGGAATTACAACTCCCGCATCTGTTTCGAGGAATCTTATCTTATATATCTCTTTATCGGCATTATAGCCCAGGATATCCTGTACCGGTATTTTAACCTGTGACTTACCTTCTGGCTCCAGTTCGTACTTTTCTTCTGTTTTTTTCTGTATAATTGACAGGGTCCACTCTTCAAGTACCTTATGCCTCTTTTCGTATTCGGCTGTTGTTTCAAATTCATCCCTGGGCTCTGTCATCGTTTTATCTACGCCATTATATATATCGTTAACAACATCATAAGTAAGAATTTTACGCTGGGCCGAAGTTAGCCTGTCGTTGACCCATGATGAAATCTGGGACCTTCGAGAGGCTTCTATGGGAGAGATTTCCCAGATTATCAGCAAAGAGTCGGCTGCTGAGCTTGCAAGATATTGCCCGTCGTCGCTGAAGCGGGCACAGAAAGTACGGAAATCGTGCCTGTAAATAGCGTCGACCGGGCGTGGAGGACTGCTTTCCATATCAAGGATTGTGATATCGTTCTGATCGGGAATGGTAAGCAGCTTGCCGGTTGGACTGTAATTAATGTCATTGCTGACATCAAGATTATTTTTTAGTGAGTCGAGTGGCAGGAATCTGTCTCCTGCCATACGGTATCTCAATAAGCCGGCAGAATTTCCCGCTACGAACTCATGTCTTGAAGGATGATAATCGAGACCATATATATAGGAGTAAACACATTTAATTTTCTGTATTTCTTCATATTTATCCTTCACGTATCTATAAACCGTAACATAACCATTGTCATCGGCAGTAAGCAGGAAATTATCATCAAAGCTGAACTCAACATTGCTTACTTCATCGTTATAGATAAACTCCTGGTGCTTGCTGAAACGATTGCCTTCGAGTTTCCAGATAATAAGCTTATTGCTATATTCAACAGATGCGAGGAAGTTGTTATTGTGACTGAACTGCAGATCATTAACCCTGTAGTTATGTCCGCGCAGAAGCTGGATTACCTTCATGTCCTTCAGCGACACTATCCCGATGTCTCCCAGTCCCTTATAGGATGCCAGGGCCAGAAATCTTTCATCAGGGCTGAAGCATAATTCACCAAAACTACGGTCCTGGCTGCCACTATGTTTAAAGACCTGGTTCCAGTTTCTGTCGTAAACCTCGAAGGTGTAGGGTATTTTTGTAAGTGCAAAATAGTTTCTGAACGATGAAAATTTAGCATCTATAACCCTTGTTGTTTTAGGAAATTCCCTGTGTTCCTCGATTCGCAGCTCCTGGCCTGGCAAGGTACTGCAGAATAATATAAGCAGAAGAAGTATACCATATTTTTTCATACTTCTAAGATAGAATATAATTGGCAAATGATGTATAATACTTCCCTTGTTGACCCTGTGGGACCGTTTCGCGTGGGCCTTTTGCCCCTTAGCGGCTGTTTTCTTCTATCCAGCGTCTGGCATTAACAAAAGCCTCCATCCATGGGGTAAGCTCGTCATCCTTGCGGTGTTCAGGGTAGAAAGCGCATTGCCATGGCATAAAGGCACGTTCCAGGTGGGGCATTATAGCCAGGTGACGGCCATCTTCTGAGCAGAGAGCGGCGGTGTCGAAATCAGATCCGTTAGGGTTGGCAGGGTAGGTGCCCTGGTTATATTTAACAGGTATATTATATTCTGATTCGTCAAGTGGTAGTTTAAATCTACCTTCACCATGAGCCACCCAGATGCCCAGTTTCATGCCGGCAAGTGAATTTAGCATAACAGAATTATTGTCAGCAATATTAACAGTCAGGAAATTTGATTCGAATTTACCCGATGCATTATGCACCAGTTTTGGCCGTTCGCTGTGCTCAGGGTTTATAAGGTTTAATTCAGCCATCAGCTGGCAGCCGTTGCAAACACCCAGGCTTAGAGTGTCTTCACGGGCATAGAATTTTTCGAGCGATAACCTGGCTTTTTCGTTATACATAAATGCCCCGGCCCATCCTTTGGCTGATCCAAGAACGTCTGAGTTCGAAAACCCGCCAACGAATACTATAAAGTTTATATCCTCAAGAGTCTCCCTGCCGGATATAAGGTCGGTCATATGCACGTCCTTTACATCAAAACCTGCCAGGTGCATGGCGTATGCCATTTCCCTGTCGCCGTTTACTCCCTTTTCCCTTATTATTGCTGCTTTTATGCCACTTTTTGTTTTCCGGCCATGCTTCAGTCCCAGTGCTGAAAGGCTTCCTTCAAAGTTTTTAAGATCAAAACTCCTGATCTGCCTGTGGAAATTTTTCTTTTTTTCCAGGGCAAGTTCCGGTCCGCACTGTCGCCTGTCGAACATATACGATGTACTGAACCAGAGCTCACGCAGTGCATTTATATCGAAAGTATATTCCTTTCCCCCATGAGTAAGATAAATTCCCCGCTTGGCGACCGGCTTACCCACAGGGTATGCACTTATGCCTTTTTCGAGAAAACGTTCCAGTATTTCTTCTTCGTTATCTACCTGTATAATAATCCCGGGGTTTTCACTGAAAAGCAGTTTTATAATATCATCTTCGCCAATAGCTTCCAGGTTAAGACTCAGTCCACCGGTGGAGTTAGAGAAGCACATTTCCAGGAAGGCTGTTATCATACCACCTGCAGAGATATCGTGCCCGGATATTATTTTTCTTTCTTCAATTAACTCCTGAACGCTATTGAAGACCTTTACAAAATACGCGGGATCTTTAACTGTTGGGCATTCTGTTCCCACCTGGTTTATTACCTGGGCAAAACTGGAACCACCCGGCTTAAAATCATCATTACTGAAATCTATATATAAAAGGCTTGTTTCTGAATCATTCAGCACAACGGGCTCAACTATTTTCTTTATATCCGTAATTTCTCCTGATGCTGATATTATTACGGTACCGGGCGCATATACTATATCCTTTTCGTATTTCTGGGTCATCGACAGGCTGTCCTTGCCTGTAGGGATATTAATTCCCAGTGCTATAGCAAAATCGCTGGCAGCTTCAACAGCCCTGTAAAGCCTGGCGTCTTCTCCCGGGTTTTTACATGGCCACATCCAGTTGGCCGACAGAGAGATACTTCTTATACCATCTTTGAGAGGAGCCCATATTATATTTGTGAGCGCTTCGGCAATTGCCAGCACCGATCCTGCTGCGGGATCAATCAGAGCCGAAGCAGGTGCATGGCCGATAGAGGTTGCAAGCCCGGCTTTTCCCCTGTAATCAAGTGTGATTGCTCCCAGGTTATTAAGTGGAAGCTGAAGTTCGCCGGCGCATTGCTGCTTTGCCAGCCTTCCCGTTACCGAGCGGTCTACTTTGTTTGTAAGCCAGTCCTTGCACGCCACTTCTTCGATCTGCAATATCATTTCCAGGTATTCCTGCAATTTTGTTTCATCATATCTGAGAGGGGCAAATCCTGGTTCTATGGTCGAATCCTGCAAAACTGTCTGTGGCGGATTGCCAAAGAATGATGTAAGCTGGAGGTCGATAGGTTTCTCTCCTGTTATTGAATTTTCAAAAGTAAACTGGTGATCGCCGGTTACTTCGCCTATAATATAAATCGGGGCTCTTTCTCTTTCGGCTATCCTTACCAGGGTATCCACGTCGGTTTTTTTCATTACCAGTCCCATTCTCTCCTGCGATTCGTTACCGATAATTTCCCTGGCCGAGAGTGTCGGGTCGCCAACAGGAAGTTTAGCGATATCAATTTTTCCGCCGCTTGCTTCAACCAGTTCAGAAAGGCAGTTTAAATGTCCGCCGGCTCCATGGTCGTGGAGAGAAATAACCGGGTTATTTTCTGATTCGCTCAGCGCACGAAGAGCATTGTATACCCTCTTCTGCATTTCAGGGTTGGCTCTCTGTACGGCGTTAAGCTCAATTGCACTGTCAAACTCACCTGTATCTACCGAAGACACAGCTCCTCCTCCCATACCAATCCTGTAATTATCGCCGCCCAGCATGATAATTACATCTCCTTTCTCAGGTACATCCTTTTCGCTGTCTGCCTTTTTTCCCAGGCCTATTCCGCCTGCCAGCATTATAACCTTGTCGTAGCCATATTTTTTCAGCTTTGAGAAATGCTCGAAGGTGAGCACTGAGCCGCAGATAAGGGGCTGGCCAAACTTATTCCCGAAATCGCTTGCCCCGTTCGAAGCCTTTATCAGGATATCAGCGGGCGACTGGTATAGCCAGGCTCTCTCCTGTGTTGCCTCCTCCCATTTCCTTCCACCTTCATGCCTCGGGTAGGATGTCATATATACAGCTGTACCTGCAATCGGTAGCGCACCCTTTCCCCCGGCAATCCTGTCGCGGATCTCTCCTCCTGTACCTGTTGAAGCACCGTTGAAGGGCTCAACCGTTGTGGGGAAGTTATGAGTCTCGGCTTTTAGTGAAAGAACAGTCTCAATATCCCGGGTTTCAAAATAATCGGAGCTGTCGTGTGTGGCAGGTGCAAACTGCTCTGCAACAGGACCCTGCGCAAATGAGCAATTGTCTTTATAGGCCGAGACGATAGCGTTCCTGTTGGTAAGTGTGGTTTTCTTAATTAATCCGAACAGTGTGGATTCTTTCTCCACACCATCTATAATGAATTTCCCGTTAAATATTTTATGCCTGCAGTGTTCCGAGTTTACCTGTGAGAATCCAAATACCTCTCCGTCAGTAAGCTTCCTTCCAAGTGAAGTGCTCAGTTCTTCAAGATATTTTATTTCTTCACTGTTAAGCGCAAGTCCTTCCTTCCTGTTATATTCTGCAATATTATCAATTCCTATAACTTTCTCAGGCTTCCTGTCGATGGTGAAGATATGCTGATCGAGACCCTTATACTTTACCTGCAGCATGGGGTCATAGCTTTTATCGCCGGAGTCAGTAAAAAAGTACTCTTCTATTCTTTCTATCCCTGCCATTCCCATATTCTGTGTAATCTCAACGGCATTGGTGCTCCATGGAGTAATCATTTCCCTGCGCGGACCTATAAAATATCCATCGACCGATAAGGCCTCCGTGGCTTTTGCACCACTAAACAGCCATTCCAGTTTTTCGATGCTTTCAGAATTAAGGGTATGATTGGATTTAACTGCTAGAATTTTGTTTGAGTCCTGGAAGAATTGAATCATGCCTGGTGAGTTAAAGAATTGTATATTAAGCGAATAGGGGCAAAAATTGTTTATTGCCGCTTACAGCGCAAATATAATAAAAAAGCCAGTATTATTCTGTAAATCCGCTGCGTTTAAGCAGGGCATCTATGGAGGGATCTGCTCCCCTGAAAGCCCTGTAGAGTTTCGAAGGGTCTGCGCTTCCACCTTTTTCGAGTATATTCTTTTTGAATGACATTGCCGTATTTCGGTCGAAGATGCCATTCTCCCTGAATTTTTCATAGGCATCGGCATCAAGTACCTCGGCCCATTTATAGCCGTAATATCCGGCAGCATAGCCTCCCGAAAATAAATGACCGAAGGCAGAGCTCTGACTGGCCCCTTCTACGCGGGGGAACAACTCTGTTCTGGCACCTGCCTTATCTTCGAATTCGCCTATATCTTCTGTTACCGGCTGTTTTATTGAATGCCAGGCCATATCCAGGAATCCGAAGCCCAGCTGCCTGTTGCATGCATAGCCTTCATTATATACAGCCAGTTTTTTCAATTTTTCGATTAATTCATCCGGGATTATTTCGCCTGTTTTATAGTGTTTGGCCCATGATCCCAGCCACTCGCGTTCATAGGCAAAATTCTCCATTATCTGGGATGGAAGCTCTACAAAATCTCTCTTGACATTGGTGCCGGAATTCGATTCGTAAGTGCATTTCGACAGCATCCCATGAAGGGCATGGCCAAACTCGTGCAAAAGAGTCGTTAATTCATTGTGTGTAAGCAGTGCCGGTTTGCCTGCAGTTGCTTTACTGAAATTCATTACAATTGATACAATAGGCCTGATATCCTTTTCTCCATCCCTGTATTGCTCCCTGTAGGCTGTCATCCATGCACCGCCGCTTTTACCCTCACGGGGATGATAATCGGTCATAAGAATTGCAAGATGCCCGCCGGAAGAATCCTTTACCTCATATACCCTTACATCCTTATGATATGGTTTAATGTCTTTTAGCTCATCGAAGGTGATATCGTAAAGTGCAGTGGCAAGGTCAAATACGGCCTTCTCTACCTTCCGCAGTTCGAAATAGGGTCTCAGGGTTTCATCGTCAATTGCATATAATTCTCTTTTCATCCATTCGGAGTAATATGCCCAGTCCCATCTTTCAATTTCACCTTTATGCCCTTTCTTTTTCGCAAATTCCCTTACCATCTTCAGGTCGTTTAATGCATACGGGTAAGCCCGTTTATGAAGTTCTTCAAGAAAAGAACAGACCTTTTCGGATGAGCCGGCCATCCTGTCTTCAAGTACAAATTCGGCATAGCTTTCAAAGCCCAGCAGATTCGCCAGCTCAAGCCTGAGGTTAACAATCCTGCTTACAATCTTCCTGTTGTCAAAATCATTCTTTTTGTAACACCTTGATGAATATGCCTCAAGCATTCTCTGACGAAGGTTTCTGATCTTTGAGTACTGCATAAAAGGAATATAGCTGGGAGCATGAAGCGTAAATACCCACCCTGCTTTATTCCTTGATTGTGCTTCTTCGGCAGCAGCCTCAATAATACCCTGTGGCAGTCCCTCAAGGTCTTTCTTCTCACTTAGATGCAATTCGAAATCATTGGTTTCGTGCAGGACATTTTCTTCAAACTTTACAGAGAGGCTGGAAAGCTCTTCTGATATTTTCCTGAAGCGTTCCCTCTTATCCCCGCTTAACTCTGCACCTCCGTTCCTGAAGCTCCTGTACCTGTCAGTGAGCAGAGTTAACTGTTCTTCATCCAGGTTTTTCTTTTCATGACTGTTGTAAACATGCTTAACCTTTTCGAACAGGGCCCGGTTAAGACTTATGTCGTTAGAGAACCTGGTCAGAACCGGAGATGCCTCAGCTGCGACCTTTTGCAGTTCCTTGCTGGTCTCGGCACTATTCAGGTTAAAAAGTGCCAGGGCTACAAGACCCAGCTGCTTTCCTGCTAACTCAAGGGCTTCTATGGTGTTAAAAAAGGATGGCTCACTTTTGTTGCTGATAATTTTTTCAATCTCGGAGTTTGCCTTTTCGATCGCAGCCTTTATTGCAGGCATAAAGTGCCCGGCATCAATCTGATCGAAGGGCGGGATTCCATAAGGAGTGTCCCATTTTTTTAACAGGGGGTTATTTTCTTTTTTCATTTCGAATCAGTATAGTCCTGGCGGGTTGCCAGCTGCACCTGCAGGTCCTGGTGAGCAAAAAAGCACCGCTTAAATTATTTTACAAAAATATATCAATTATCCGGCTCTGACAATTAACATTTTATTAGGTTATATACTAATATTGTGATATATTTGTAAATAACTGTATAATAGCTTAATGAGCATAATAGTAATTAACTGTACCGATGACTAAAGAAGATATTGTTAGGTTAGAAAAGAAGATCCTGGCTCTTGAGGCAGATATTAAATCTGCTGTAGACGAAAAGGAATTGCTTAAAATTGAGCTGGAAGATTGCCAGACTTCTCTCGAGAAGTACAGGCTGATATCTGATTTCGCCCATGATTGGGAGATGTGGTTTAACCCCGGCGGCGGTATTGAGTATGTTTCCCCTTCGAT
The DNA here is from genome assembly GCA_036350795.1 of Marinilabiliaceae bacterium. Classification (GTDB taxonomy): domain Bacteria; phylum Bacteroidota; class Bacteroidia; order Bacteroidales; family VadinHA17; genus JAUVKT01. The sequence continues at coordinate 30,511 of JAZBNV010000047.1, read as the reverse complement.
GCAGGACATTACCGGTTATGCGCCAGCTGAACTTATCAGTAATCCTTCAATATTGCAAAGTATTATTTATCCTGAAGATAAGGAGGCCTTCAACTCCTTTATCTCTGAGTCAATAAATTTCCTGAAGATAAAGCAGAGCATGCGTTTCAGAATACTTACCCTTACAAAGCAACTGAGGTGGTGCGAGATAAAATGCAGGGCTGTGTATAACAGGAGGGGACGTTACCTGGGGCAGAGGGCATCGATTTCCGATATTACCAACCTGATGCAGGCGCTGGGCCAGATTAAGGATCTTTCTGAAGGCAAAAATTATGAGAAGATGGCCAGGCAGAAATATATGCGGGAGCTTGAGAGTAAGGAACAGGAACTGGTAAGTTTTCTTGTCGACATATCACAGAAGAATGAGACCATACAATATGCCCGCCGGAGACTGCAGAAGATTGTGGAAGATAGCAGTAAAAATTCATCAGAAATTCTGAATGATGTTATCGGCCATCTGCAGTCATCTATAAACTCTGCAGGGGTATGGGAAAATTTCAATAAATATTTTGAAAAAATCAATCCCGGTTTCCTGGGGCGACTAAAGGAAAAATACCCGGCACTGAGTAGCAAGGATATTAAGATGTGCGGATATATCAGGCTTGGACTAAGTACCAAGGAGATTGCATTTCTTCAGAATATAACCTTTGAAAGTGCCGAAATCAGCAGGGTAAGGCTGCGTAAGAAACTCGGTCTTAGCAGGCAGGTAAAGCTTTCAGAGCATATTAGTGCTATCTAGTGTAAAGTTTATTGATAAGAGAACCATAAATATGATAGGTAATATATAGTATGTAAAAAACAGATAATAAAGAATATAGAAATATTTAGGAAATAAATGATAGGTATGTAATATCTAATGTTATGATTATGTTAGGTTAATAATTGTTTCTGTAAGCTATGTTTTTGATATGTTTGCATAAAACAGATCTGGTTTAATGGAAAACAATTATCGTAAACTTAGTTCGGAGGAGATTGGCCAGCTTATAATGCAGGGTTGCGAATCGTCAGACTGGGGAAAGATTGAAGTGCGCGAGGGATTCAGTCCTGAATCAATTAAAAATACAAACTTTACAGGTTACAACAGGCTGGGCTTATTTAATGATGAGGTTAGTCTTTTTGGTGGTGTTACATACCGCACCGGGATATATAATGCGTGGCTTAATAATTGCCTTGTTGATGATAATGTATTAATTCATAACGTCAAGAGTTATATATCAAATTATCACATTGAAAGTGATGTAGTTATACACAATGTTAATACTATTGCCGTAGATGGAGAGAGCTCTTTTGGCAATGGCTTAAAGGTTAATGTCTTAAATGAGAAGGGTGGAAGGGAAGTTCCCATATATGATCACCTCAGTACTCATATTGCATATATACTGGCTCTATACCGGCACAGGCCTGCCCTGATTGAACACCTGGAGGCTCTTGTTGAGCGCTACAGGAATTATGTAAGCGACACCAGGGGACGCATAAGTTCGGGTGCAAGAATAATAAATTCTGATAACCTCAGGAATGTCAAAATTGGCCAGGCTGCCAGGGTGGAGGGTGTGCGGAAGTTATTTAACGGTTCGCTGAACAGTTCGTACAGCGACCCGGTATATATTGGCGACGGTGTTATAATGGAGAATTTTATTGTCTGTTCGGGCTCATCAATAACCGATTCCACACTTATATCAAACTGTTTTGTGGGACAGGGATGCATCCTCGCTAAGCAATATTCGGCGGTTGATTCTCTTTTCTTTGCAAATTGCCAGGGTTTTCATGGTGAAGCAACATCAATATTTGCCGGGCCTTATACTGTTACTCATCACAAGTCGACCCTGCTTATTGCGGGAATGTTTTCATTTCTTAATGCCGGCAGCGGTTCAAACCAGAGTAACCATCTCTATAAGCTGGGCCCCATTCACCAGGGCATAGTTGAGCGTGGTGTTAAAACCACAAGTGATTCGTACCTGTTATGGCCCTCTCATATCGGGGCATTTTCGCTTGTTATGGGCAGGCACTATAAGCACTCAGATACTTCACTTTTCCCCTTTTCTTACCTGATTGAGAGCAACGACAGGAGTATACTTGTTCCGGGTGTAAACCTGAAAAGTGTTGGTACGGTAAGAGATACCCAGAAATGGCCAAAAAGAGACCGGAGGAAGGATCCTAACCAGCTGGATCATATAAATTTCAACCTGCTTAGTCCCTATACGGTGCAGAAGATGCTGAGCGGAAAGGAGATACTCCTGGGACTTAGGGAAGAGGGCCGCCTGATCGATGGGTATTATCATTATAATGATATGCAGATTAAAAAGGATGCACTGGAGAAGGGAATCAGCCTCTATACAATGGCAATAAACAAGTTCCTCGGAAACTCGCTTCTTACGCGTCTTGGAGGCCAGCCAATTAAGAGCGAAGAAGATGTGTTCAGGCTTCTGGCTAAAGATACTCCGGTGGGAACAGGTAAGTGGGTAGACCTTTCAGGCCTGATCTGCCCGGCTGAATCGCTTAACAGTTTATTTGAGGATATCGAGGCAAAGCGGATTAATTCGCTCGAAGAGATTAATTCGGCACTTAAATCGATACATAAGAATTATTACACCTATGAATGGACCTGGGTTAACGAAATGTTCAGGGAGTTAACCGGCAAAGCAATAGAGGAGCACAGCATAGAAAGCCTGAGGGGTGTAATTGAAGCCTGGCTGGATGCAGTGTTGCAGATTGACAGGTACCTTTACGAGGATGTTAAAAAGGAATTTTCGATGCATAAGATGACCGGCTTTGGTATCGATGGTGACGATGAGCAGAAATACAACGATTTTGAACGGGTAAGGGGGGAATTTGATACAAATGAGATGGTCCTGGTTATTACCGGGCACATGAAAAACAAGGAGGAACTGGGACAGTCTGTACTGAGAGTTTTAAATCAATTTATTCACCAAACAAGTAAGGTATAATGTGTGGAATAGTAGGATATACAGGAAGCAGGGAATGCAGGGCTTTATTGCTCGACAGCCTTAAAAGGCTTGAATACAGGGGATATGATTCGGCGGGCCTTGCGCTCCAGAACGGGTCAATTAATATAATAAAAACCGAAGGCAAGGTTGATGACCTGAAGGCCAGGACCCCCCTTGATTTTAAAGGGAAAACCGGTATTGCACATACGCGCTGGGCCACGCATGGCGAACCTTCGGAACGAAATTCTCATCCTCATCTATCGGCTTCCGGCGACCTGGTAATGGTTCATAACGGTATTATAGAGAATTCGGAGGAGTTGAAAAAGGTATTTCCTGAGATAAATGATAAGCTTGTTAGTGATACCGATTCCGAGGTCTTACTTAACGTAATCGATCGTTTTTACCAGTTAAACGGACACAGTATGCTTGACGCACTTCTTGATTCCTTTCGTGTATGCGAGGGCTCTTATGCGCTTGTTCTGCTATCGGCCAGAAGTCCGGGCGAACTGGTTGTTTGTAAGAAGGGAAGCCCTGTCGTGATTGGCGAAAGTGAAGATGGCGTATATGTTGCGTCAGATATATACGCTATTTCCGAGCATACTTCACGCTTTTATTTTCCTGAAGATGGAGATATAGTTTTCCTTGATGAGAAAGGACTGAAGGCTGCCTATCACCACGATGGCTCCGAGAGAAAGCTGGAGGAGAAACATTTTGAGATTGAAACAGAGGATAATGAGCTGCTTGCCTATTCCCATTTCATGGAGAAGGAGATTTACGAACAGCCTGCCATATGCGAGCGACTGATTTCTGAGGGGCTTGATATTAAGTCAGCAAATATGAGCAGGTCAGAGTATGATGAAATGTTCAGAAATGTTGAAAGAATAACCATACTTGGATGTGGTACTTCGTGGCATGCCGGGCTCGTGGCAAGACATTTGATTGAGAAATATGCCAGGATACATGTAAACTGCGAGTATGCGTCAGAATACAGGTACAGGGATCCTGTAATTAATAAGGGAGACCTTGTTATTTCAATCTCCCAGTCGGGAGAAACAGCTGATACTATTGCGGCAAACAGGCTGGCAAGAGAATCGGGAGCGATCAGCATGGGAATAATAAATGTGATGAACTGCACTCTCGAGAGGGAATCGGATCTCCAGGTATTCCTGAGGGCCGGTACAGAAATAGGCGTGGCATCCACAAAGGCATATACATCTCAGCTCGTTGTTTTATCACTGCTTACCGAGTATATATGCAGGCTAAGGTCGTACGAGATCCCTGCTGATGAGATACGCAGGTCCTTTACAATATTGCCGGATATTATGAAATTTATGCTTGAAGATACTTCCGAACTGGAGAGGATAGCAGCTAAGTTTACCTGGTCGAATAATTTCCTTTTCCTGGGAAGGGGTCTCAACTATCCTACTGCTCTTGAAGGAGCACTCAAGTTGAAAGAAATCTCATATATACATGCTGAGGGTTACCCCGGGGCCGAAATGAAACACGGCCCAATTGCCCTTATAGATTATAAGTTTCCAACATTGGCTGTAGTGTCTGACCAGGAAAACCGTGTTAAGATGGTTTCCAATATTAAGGAAATAAAGGCCAGGGGTGGCACTGTAGTGGCCATGTGTGCCGAAGGCGATGAGATTACACCGGCAATGGTTGATGAGGCTATTATGCTGCCTGCTCTGCCTGATATACTCACCCCCGTGGTATCGGCCGTTTACCTGCAGCTTTTTGCTTATTATATTTCGGTAAACAGGGGATGCAATGTCGATAAACCCAGAAACCTGGCTAAATCGGTTACCGTGGAATAATCCTAGTTTCTTAACCTCAGAACCTGGGTTTGTACAGTTTCTTTATTATTGCTTACCTCTATTATTATTGTTCCGTAGGCAGAGCCGAAGAATGAAGGCAGGAGTTGAGGGTTTCGCCCGGTATTAAGATCAGTACTGAAGACAGTTGCACCCTTGCTGTTTATAATCCTCAGCGTAAGATTATCGTCCGGGTCGAAGCCCTTAATTAAAATCCTGCTTGCTTCAGAAAGGGGATTAGGGTAGACAAGAAGCCTTTTGCTCGCAATATTGGCACTTTCCTCCAGCTCAGGTAGTTCATAAGTGTCGCATGTAAGGGGCTGGACGGTCCAGTCGTAAAAGAAGTAATAACGATTATCTGAGTAGTCTGAGTTGCCGGTAACAGATACCATCCTGTCTTTTCCATAGGGGAACGCCGCACCGTCAAGGCTGTAAAAAAGTCCTTCAGGTTCTGATACAGTAATAAGGTAATCGTTTCCGGGAGCAAGCTCTGCACCCAGTGTTATTGTATTCCCGCCACCCGTTACATTGACTGTCCTGCTAAATATCTCGTTACCTGAGCTATCATTTATATAGATGGTTTTCCTGCCTTTTTCAGAAGAGTAAACTTTTACAGACTCGAGCCTGGAGTTGAAATGTACATTAAAGAATAATCCCCTTCCACCAGGGTGATGGTAAGCTCCTGCCCCGGCTTTTGTCCTGTCAATGGCCCCGGTTCTGAAAGTATTAATATATGGCTTAACCACAATAGCTTTTTCGCCTGAATAGGAGTTTGAAAGATCTTCATTAAAACTTACCAGTCTTACAGTGTAGCTTCCTTCTTCTGTGTATGTATGACCAGGGTTTTCAAGTGTTGATGTGCTGCCGTCTCCGAAGGTCCAGAGGAATGATGTGGCATTTTCCGAGGTGTTTTCAAATACAATATTTTCATCTTTGCATACATTGTAATTTTCAAGGGAGTAGCCTGCCCGGGGAAATATGCCCTCTGCCTCAACCAGGTCGGCTTCAAAAAGTCCCCTGCCGTAGGTGGCACACCTGAGCTTATTTGTTTCGTATTGTATATCAATATCGCGTATCTCGGTATTGGGTATCCCATGCCCGTAAAACTCCCATGTATCAGATCCGTTACCCCTGAAATATATGCCGTAGGTCATTCCTATATAAAGGTTTTCCCTGGTGCCGTGCTGATGCTCTATGCACAGCCCCGGTATATTAGGTAATGCACCCGATATATTGGTCCAGGTCTTTCCCCCGTTGCTTGATTTAAATACCTTGGAGCCCTGGGTGTAGCCGCTTGTAATTACCCAGACAATATCGGCATCGTAATCACATACCTCGATATCTTTTATCGTGTTACCTCCGGGCACATAGCTGTACTGCCAGGTTTCGCCACTGTTGAGTGTATAATAAAAGTACGCTCCGGATGATGCGTAAATCCTTCTGGAGTCTGCTTCAGGGATTCTAATCTTGTGAAGGTTATACCCGCCGGTCAGGTTATTACTGATCTTTTTCCAGGTTTCGCCACTGTTGGTAGATTCGTAAACATCCTTGAAACAACCTGTTACAATTCTTTTGACATTATTCGGATCGATATCAAACCTGCTGTTCCAGTCTCCGTCGCCCGGATCAGGCTGAATATTGTTATAAAGGGATGAGTAGTAGTTCCAGGCTGTGGAGGTTCTGTATATTTTCCCGCCCGGGTATGATGAGTAACCGTCTGATGTTATTGACGGGTGCTGCCAGGTATGCATTGCATCGCCTCCGTTGGTTGTACGCCAGGTACCATTTGATTTCCTGTACCATCCGCCATTGTCCTGGGTACCACTCAGCAAAACATTGGGATCGCTTTGCGAAGATGACAATGAGTAGTACTGTGAAATAATCAGGCCTTTTGATCTCTCGGTCCACCTGTCGTTGGCCTCATCGTAGATATATAAACCACCATCATTGCAGAAATAAAGAGTATCCGGTTTATTGGGATTCTTCTCTATCCTGAAGTGATCAGCATGTACCTCGTCATACTGGCTGGTTGCATACCACATTGTTTTTTGCTGCCAGGTTTTTCCCCTGTCGGTCGATTTAAAAATTTTCGTCCAGCCCCTGTATAATGTTTCGGGGTCGATAGATGAAAAACCAATTGTTCCCCCGGTATCATTCACCTTCGACTGCAGTGTCCAGCTTATACCTTTATCGGACGAAAAGTAGATGCTTGTTTCATCTGACGACTCAAGCTGGGCAGCCATATAGTCAGAATTAAGAGGTGAAATAGTGAGATGCTTAAATATGCCCAAATTTCCACCACTGCTAACAATGGTCCATGTAAGACCTGCATCTTCTGAGCGGTAGATACGTGTTCCCCTGCCCAGGATTACAGTGTTTCCGTCGGGATGAAAGGCAATATCCCATGCTTCTCCTGTCAGAACAGGGGTCCATGAATCTCCCCCATCAGATGTACGGTAGGTATATGTACCTGTTGAAACAAGCAGGACAGAGGGATCGGCCGGACTCATTACCAGGCGCCTGATAAATTTTGCATCAGCCAGTTCGAATGTAAAAGCCGTAGGGTTCCATGTAGCTCCACCGTTGATGGTTTTATAAACACCTATGGCTCTTTGCCAGTAGTTTGTTCCTATGCCTCCGCCGGCCATATAGATAATGTCGGGGTCCTGCGGATTAATACAAATACTGCTAACCCTGAGAAAAGGCAGGCCATCACCAACAGGAGTATAAGTAAGGCCGTTATCTTCAGTCTTCCAGATACCTCCCTGGTCGGCACCCAGCCATATAATATCAGGATCGGTAGGATGGAAGGCAATCTCCCTTATCCTTCCCATTCCCCAGTAACCTCCGGGTGCCTCAGTGCGGTTAATATTCACCCAGCTGGCAGTGAGATCTTTGGATTGCCCTTCCCTGAATTTTATAAATTCATTATATTCAGTTAGCGGCGAAACAGGTGTTCCTTCCTGGGTAATATGGTTGCTCCAGTACTCTTCCCACCTTTTATAGGAAATATATGATCTGATCTTACTGTAATTCAGCTCAGGATTATCGTTGAGCTTAAAGAATCTTGAATAGTATTCCTCTTGCTCATATTTAAAAAAGCTTTGTGCTTTTTCCCTGATTTCGAAGAAATTAATATCTCCTTTTGCCTTATCGCCAAACATATCCTGCATCCAGTCCTGCGAATACAGATTCTGTTCGCCGGCTGTAACCAGTAATAAGAGTATTACCGGTAAAGAGAATATTAATTTCCCTGGTTTCAAGAGTGACGTTCTGCTTTATTATACCCGGCAATTCTGTGTCGGGGCTTATAATGTTAGAAGGGCAAATCTTCAAACTCCTCGTTCTCGGGAGGAAGATCTTCAAGCAGGGGCGGGGGATTAGACCCGTCGCTACCTGTAAATCCTCCGGCTTCCTTTTCAACCTTCCATGCATCAAGATTGGTGAAATAGCTTACATTGCCATCTCTCTCCCAACGGTTTCCTTTCAGGTTAAATGATACTTTAACCATGGAGTTAATGAAAGAGTCGTTTATAAGCTCACACCTGTCCTGCACACACTGGAACTTAATATAATCAACAAATTCGCGTCCGCCCGATCCCTGTTCAGCAACTTCTATAACAAATTCTCTTTTTCTGAACTTGTCACTTACCTGCTGGATCTGGCCAACTTCGATTACTGTTCCTGTTATTTCAAAAGACATTCTATTCTTCGTTAATTGTGATAGATTCTATTTTATCACCCTGGCGTATTTCATCAATAATATCAAGACCCTCAATAACCTTGCCGAAGCAGGTATGCTGCCTGTCAAGGTGTTTGGTATTATCCCTGCTGTGACAGATAAAAAACTGGGAGCCACCTGTGTCGCGACCGGCATGTGCCATCGAAAGAACACCCCTGTCGTGAAACTGGTTGTTTCCGGCCAGTTCACATTTAATATTATAACCCGGACCGCCGGTGCCAATCCTGGGATCAGCCATATCCTTAGAGTAGGGACATCCACCCTGCACCACAAAATTGGGTATAACCCTGTGGAATGCAAGTCCGTCGTAGTAACCATCCCTGGCCAGTTTTACAAAATTCTCAACTGTGCCCGGAGCATCCTTCTCGTAGAAGGATACTTTCATTTTTCCTTTGGAAGTTACTATTTCGGCATTCATTCTTCTGGAGAAATTATATCAAGAAGTTCAACTTCAAAAACAAGAGTTGAGAATGGTTTAATTGTTGCTCCTGCTCCCCTGGATCCGTAAGCAAGTTCTGATGGAATGTAAAACATAAACTTTGAACCAACAGGCATCAGCTGAAGCCCTTCGGTCCATCCCTGGATTACCCTGTTTGCCATAAATTCAGATGGTTCGCCTCTTTCCACTGAAGAATCGAATAAGGTTCCGTCGGTGAGGGTTCCAGTGTAGTGTACCCTTACTTTATCTTCTGCTTTAGGTAAGGCACCATCGCCCATTACAAGTACTTTATACTGCAATCCGCTTTCTGTTACAAGAACCCCTTCCTTATCAGCATTTTCTTTAAGGAATTTCTCTCCTTCTTCTATTACATCTGCATATTGTTCACGGGCCATTTCTTCCTGCTTCTGCTGCGAGTAAACAGCAAGGAATCCCTGGGCTGCAATCTCATCAAATATCGGTGAGCCTTCTTTTGAATCAATCATGGCTTTAGCCATAATCATGGGATCAATCTCCCATCCTGCATCAGTAACTCCCCTGTAGGTTGAAACTCCAATGGCATATGCCAGTGAGTCTTCTTTTGTTTCAAGTTTAATGTTTCCAACATTTGTCTGCGAGCATGCCGAAAGAATCGATAACACACTGGCAACTAGTAATAATCCCTTGATTTTCATGAAATTTATTTTTTTATTAAAATTTGCGCTAAGATAGTGTTTTAAACTCTTTCTGAAAGTTAAAGAAATGTGAAATTTCAGTCTATAGCTTCTCAGCCCTGGTAATTTCTCTCTTGCCTTTTGGCCCGGGCAGCCGTTCTACCCTGAATCCGCACGATAGCAGTTGCCGTTTCAACTGGCCAGTTGCAGAATAGGTAAGAAAGAGGCCTTTATTATCAGCCATGGCACAGACCTTTGCAATAATTTCATCTGTCCACATACCCGGCTGCTTACTCTTTGCAAAAGCATCAAAGTAAATAAGGTCGAACCTGGAATCGCTTTCAAAGATTTTTATATCCGTACATATCTTATTTAAAACAAAATTCGGGCTTAATTCACAAGCTTCATCCCACCGGCACTTATGCATCATGGGGTACAGCCCGGAATACTCGCTTTCTACAAGCTTTTCATAATTTAACCTTTCTCTTATCCCGGGTTCCACGGGGTATTTCTCGACAGCCGTATAATAAACTCTTTTGTTCAGTTTAATAGCCTGCACAGCCGTAAGGAGTGCGTTTAATCCCGTTCCGAAACCAATCTCCAGGATTCGTAAATTTTTCCTGTCAGAAGATGCTATTCCGGGATTGATAAATACAGTAAGGGCTTCACTTAAGGCGCCGTTAACCGAATGATAATGTTCATCCAGACCAGGAACATAGATGGTCATCGACCCGTCTGAAGTTGTTTCAATAATATTTTTCTCTTTCACCTCCAAGATCCGGCCTGTCAGAAGTTAAAAAAGTTTTTTGCATTATAGTAAGATATATTGCAGTATATCTCTGATAATGAAGCGATATCGTTGTCTGTTTCTCCTGATGCAGCCATGCTTCCAAGGTAGTTTGCCAGTATTCGCCTGAAGTACTCGTGGCGCGGAAACGAAAGGAAACTTCTTGAGTCGGTAAGCATACCGATAAACCTGCCCAGCAGGCCAAAATTGGAGATCGTCTCAAGCTGTCTTTCAATCCCTGCTTTATTGTCGAGGAACCACCAGGCAGCACCGTACTGCATTTTCCCGGTCATGCAGCCGCTAAAATTACCTGCCATAGATGCCAAAACTTCATTATAAGAGGGGTTCATGTTATAAAGTATTGTTGAAGGAAGCTTATTCTGCCTGTCGAGCGAATCCAGGAATCCTGCCAGGCCTTTAGCCTGTGGCTCATCTCCGATCGAGTCGCCGCCTGCGTCATTGCCTGCCTTCTTCAGGAGCCTGGTATTGTTGGATCTGAGTGCTACAAGATGAAGTTGCATGGTCCAGCCATGGCTGGCATAGACAGCTGCCATCTCTGTAAGAACTGCCAGGCTGAATTGTCTTGCTTCAACAGGGCTGGCATCCTTTCCTGAAAGAACCCTGGCAAAGATTTCTCTTATCTCAGTGTATGTATATTGCAGGTCGGGCACTGAGCTTAAGGAATGATCTGATAATTTGCAGCCCATCTTTGCAAAAAAGTCTGCTCTTTTTGATAGTGCCAGCAGGAGATGGTCAAAGGATTCAATATTTGTGCCTGATGAATCTCCAAGCAGCCTGATATACTCCCTGAAGCTGGCTGAATCTGATATATTCATGGCCCTGTCAGGACGGAAGGTGGGCAATACGCGGGTTTCAAAACCCTGTTCTTTAATAAGTGCGTGAAATTCAAGAGAGTCGGCCGGATCGTCTGTAGTGCATAATGTCTCCACTTTCATTCTCCTGAGAAGCTTTTGTGCAGAGTACTCACCGTTTTTAAGAAGACTGTTTGCAGTATCCCAGATATACCTGGCATTTGCCGGATTAATTAGTTTATCAATACCAAAATATCTTAATAATTCGAGGTGCGACCAGTGGTATACGGGGTTTCCGATTGCCTGGGGCAGTGTTTCTGCAAAGGCTTTGAATTTATCCCATGGATCAGCTTCTCCGGTACAGAGTTCTTCGCCTATGCCGTTTGCCCTCATCAGTCTCCATTTATAATGGTCTCCGCTAAGCCAGATCCCTGCCAGGTTTGAAAAAACACGATCAGATGCAATGTCTGCCGGCGAAAGGTGATTATGATAGTCAATAAGAGGAAGATCTTTACCATGATTATGATAAAGATCTTCGGCTATTTTGTTATTTAATAAGAAGTTGTCTGTAATAAACATGGGTCGCTAGTTTGACCCGAAATTACTTAATATTTGCCTTAATCATTGAAATCAATCTCAAATAATTTTGATAGGAGGGTGTTCTTTTTCAGCATCAGTTCTATATAAATATCCTCCAGCTCATAAATGGCAGAGAGCTCAAGGTAATACTCAGCAAGTGCAATCCCGCCCTCATCCAGCAATTTATTCAGCAGCATCCTGTTGTCTGAACCTGAAAGTGTATTATTAAGCATTTCTATATTGTTGCTTACAGAAAGCAGGGAACTGTAGTAATTCCTGTATTCAGTTTCAAGCAGGACCAGAGTGTTAAGATTTTTCTGCCTTATATATTCTGATTGTGCAATCGTGCTTTTCACCTTTCCGGAGTTTTTCCATAGCGGAAGAGATATTCCAAGCGACGGACCGGTAAATCTTTCGGTGCCCACAATCTCAGAGCTGTAGCCCAGTTCAAAGGAGGGAAGGTTCTCTGACCTGGCAAGTTCTACCATAGCCATGGAGGCTTTATTTTCAAAAGAGGGCAGGCGGAAGGCAGGATGAACATTATAGTATATGTTAATAAGTGAGTCGATTCCGATTAAGCCGAAAACCGGGAATTCACTCTTATCCAGCAAAGCTGAGTTACCTCCGCTCATATAGTCGAGCCCGGAGGCAGCAAGAGCTTTCTTAGTCTCGAGTTCCCTTATTTCAGATTCAATACGGGTTCTCCATATTCTGATTTTATTTACTTCTATAATGGTTGTCTCACCTGATTCAAGCATCTTAAGGTAGCTTTCTTCCATCTGAAAAAGGTTGTTCTTCCTTTCTTCAAACCGGGCAAGCTGTTTTTGCATTGAAATATATTCCAGGGCAAGAGACCTGGCATTTTCCATTAGCTCCATCTTCAGCAGGGCATATTCATTCCTTGCCTGTTCGAGGTTTGTCCTCCTGAGTTCTTTCAGTTTTGAATAACGTGAGGGAAAATCAAACGACTGGCTTATGCCCCAGGTAAACTTATCGTTATCTGTAGCAGGCGAACCCGGGAAGTAACCTCCCCTTAGAACCGGATCGTCAGGATTAAGCCCGGTTTTTGAGAATGCTTCGTCAGCCGACATCAGCAGTGAGGCAGCTTCAATATCCGGGTTATTCAGGTATACCTTTTCAAGGAAATCGTCGATCGCCTGGGCATTAAGAATCCATGCCTGGATAAAAAGGAATGTTGCTATTATTATTTTATTCATCTTTTTTCTTATTTAACAGGTAATAGACTGATGGGATTACGAAGATATTGAGCAGGGTGGATGACAGAAGACCACCAAGTATTACCACTGCCATCGGGCTCTGAATTTCATTGCCGGGTTTATCGCCGCCAAGTGCAAGTGGTATAAGAGCCAGTGCAGCTGTAAGAGCAGTCATCAGTATCGGGTTAAGCCTGTCAGCCGATCCCGTGAGGATGCGTTCTTTCAGTGCAATTCCGGATGATTTCATTGATTCATACCTTGATACCAGTAAAATCCCGTTCCGGGTTGCTATACCAAAGAGGGTAATAAAGCCGATAATGGACGGAATGCTTATAACTCCCGACGTGAGCCGTATGGCAAGGATGCCGCCAATAAGTGCCAGGGGCAGGTTAATAAGTATTATTCCTGCCAGCTTTGAGTTCCTGAATTCCTGGTAGAGGATAATAAATACTACGATAAGTGCAAGCAAAGATGTTACCAGCAGTCTTATCGATGCGCTCCTGGCACTCTCAAACTGACCACCATATTCAATATGGTAATCATCCGGGAGTACTATTTTTTCTTCAATCCTGTTTTGCATATCACTTACCACGCTCCCGATATCCCTGTCGGCAACATTCACCGAAACAACTATCTTTCTCTTTACATTTTCACGGTTTATGGTAGCCGCACCTGATGAAGATGAGATATCTGCAACAAAATGCAGGGGTATCTTCTTACCATCGTAGCTGTCAATCATTGCATTCCTTATCCCCTCGAAGCTGTCCCTGGTGATATCGTTGTATCTCAGTACAAGCGGAAACCTTTTTTCTTCTTCAAATACATCCGATACTTTTTCTCCGCCCAGTGCAATACGAATAAAATCAGTAAAGCTGTTCAGTGGTATGCCATATCTTGAAAGCATCTCCCTGTTGGCCTTTATTTTTATCTGGGGAGTCTCTATAAGTTGTTCAACATTAATATCCCCGATACCCTCAATATCTTCTGTTTCAGATTTGATCTGTGTTCCGAGGGCATAGAGAGTGTTCAGGTCATCCCCAAATATCTTTATTGCTATATTGGCTTTTGTCCCCGAAAGCATATGATCCATCCTGTGGGTAATCGGTTGTCCCACATCCACATTCACACCGGGAAGGGAGTTCAGCCTGCTTCTTACATCAGCCAGGAAATCACTTATATCGCGGTCGGCAATACGGTATGGGACATCAAATTCGGAAACATTTTCGCCAAAGGAGTGTTCGGCCAGTTCGGCACGTCCTGTTTTCCTTCCCACTGAAATTACTTCAGGCAGATCAAGCAACATCATTTCGGCCTGCCGGGCTATTGCTCCCGACTCTTTAAGAGAGGTTCCGGGGGCAGCTGCCAGGTTTATCGTAAGCGCTCCTTCATTAAAAGGAGGGAGAAAAGTTCTGCCCAGGCCTGTAAATACCAGTATAGCCGCTGCAAACAGGGTTCCGGATACAGCTATTACGGCCCTGTTCCTGCTAAGAGTAAAACTCAGTACCCTCTTATAAATTCGTGAAAGGAAAAGCTCCATCCAGGAGCCTTCCGGTCTCTTCAGAAGCCTTTTTTCGTTACCCAGGAGGTAAGAACAAAGAACAGGAGTAATAGTTACGGCAACTACCAGGGAGGCAAAGAGTGAAATAATAAATGATACTCCCAGTGGTTTAAGCATCCGTCCCTCGAATCCCTCGAGAAAGAACAGGGGTATAAAGGTTATTATTATTATAATGGTGGCATTCAGTATTGATGGCCTGATTTCACTTGATCCATTATATACAACTGAGAGTACTGGCAATCTTTCTTCCCCGGGTAATTTAACGTTCCTCCTGAGGTGTTTGTATACATTTTCCACATCAATTATTGCATCATCCACAAGCGATCCTATTGCTATTGCCATTCCCCCCAGGCTCATAGTGTTTATGGTATATCCCAGGAGCCGAAGAGCGACAATCGATACAAATAGTGATAAAGGTATGGCAAGCAATGATATAAGTGTTGTCCTGTAGTTCATCAGGAAGATAAATAATATCACCACAACGAAGAGCCCTCCTTCCATAATGGCTCTTTTTACATTATTTATTGAGGTTTGTATAAATTCGGACTGATTATAGATATCTCTGCTAACCCTGATATCCCCGCCGAAGTTTGATTCAATTTCTTCGAGGGCCTTATTAATTTCGTCTGTAAGGCGCACGGTATTGATATTCGGTTGCTTGGTAATATTCAGCAATACCGCTTCTTTACCATTATAAGATGCATCTCCGATGGCAGGTTCAGGTCCCGTTTTTACCTCAGCAACATCCTTAAGCCTTATTGGATTGGAGTTGACGGTTTTTATAACAGACGCTCCTATCTCGTCGGTCTTATTTGTTCTTGTGAGCCCCCTCACCATATATATATTGCCATATTCGTTTATAAAACCGCCCGACGAATTTTCATTTATGCTCCTGCTTACCGCTGCAAGTTCCTCCAGGCTAACACCGTAGAACTTCATTTTATGCTGATCGGCCAGTATCTGGTATTCTTTGAAATCACCACCGATAGTGGTTACCTGTGCCACTCCGGCAATTGACAGTATTCTTGGTTTAACTGTCCATTCGGCAAGAGTTCTCAGCTCCATCCTTGATTTGCTTTCTGACTGAAGGCTTATAATCATCATTTCACCCAGTAGCGATGACTGGGGTGCAATAACAGGTTTGCTTACGCCTGCAGGAAGCTCATCAGATACCTGTAAGAGGCGTTCGGTAACCGTTTGCCTTGCATCATATATATCTGTATTCCAGTCGAACTCCACCCATACAATGGAAAATCCCATCGATGAGGCAGACCTTACTCTCCTCAGCCCGGTTGACCCGTTAACAGCTGTTTCGACAGGAAATGAAACCAGCTGTTCAACTTCTTCCGGAGCCATTCCCGGCGCCTCGGTCATAATAACCACTGTTGGCGCAGTTAATTCAGGGAACACATCTATATCCATATTCCTGGTAATATAAACCCCCGATACAATCAGTATTATCGCACCCAGTACTATTGTAAGCCTGTTCTGAAGCGAAAATTTTATTAGTTTGTTTAACATCTTCAGGGGATTTTAGTGACTATGCTGGTGAGTGTTCGGGATTGACGACATCATCGACATCTTTACCTGGTAGGCTCCCTGTGTTACAACATGCTCAGATTCGCTAAGGCCTGACAGAATATGCGTAAACTGTCCGTCTGATTCGCCGGCCTCTATAAACCTTTTATCAAAATGTCCTTCGTGGTCGATAAATACATAGAGTTTACCGAATTCTTCCATTATTGCTGAGTTGGGTATTGCTATGGCATCTTTAATATCTTCACCAATAAGCCATATGTCTGCAAATGTTCCCGGTATAAGTTCTTCTGTAAAATCAATCCTGAAGAAAAGGGGAATATAGAAAGAGTCGTCGGAGCCTGAACGGCCATATGATATCAGCTTCCCGTTCAGGTCTTCAGTATTAAATATCCTGTCAGAATAGGCACAGGCAAATTTTGCAGCTTTTATCCTGGTCCGTACATCCAGCCTGCCTGGCGGGATATCGGCCTTAAGAATAAGCTTTGATTCAGCCTGGACAGTCAGGAGTTTATCGCCGGCATTAACATACTCACCTTCCTCCACCAGGACATCTTTTATATATGCTGTTTTCGGAGCTTTAATGATTCTTTGCCCTGACGAGTCGGATAAGCTGTAAATCCTGTATTCTGCAGAGATCTTTTCAAACTCATTTTTTGCCGCAAGGTAATGCTCCTCGGTGACCAGCTTATCTTCTATTAAACGCTTAGCCCTTTCAAAGTTTTGACCGGCCCTGTTATAGTCGGCCACCAGCTGTTTATATTCTATTTCAGGATTATCTTTGCTCAGGTCTGCTCCCGAAATGGTAAAAAGATTTGTGCCCATGGCAACTTTTATACCGGGGTAGAGAAACTGGTCTGAGAAGCTGATTATTCCGGAAGACGAAGCAAGTATGGCAATCTCTCCCTTTTTGTCGGTAAGTATAGTGCCGCTTACTCTCTGAACCTTATGGAAGGTTTTTCTGATTATTTTCTCAGAACTATACTCCACGACAGGTCCGGCGACTGCAGGGTCTTCACCCTCATGTACAAGGGCTGCATCCGGCTCGTGAGAATGCTCTGCGTCAGCATCGTGAGAATGCTCTGCATCAGCATCGTGAGTATGCGTGCTTCCTGCCTCGTGGGAATGCTCTGTGTCAGCTTCATGAGAATGCGTGCTTCCTGCCTCGTGGGAGAGGGTACTTTCACCGGCATGGAGGTGAGTACTGTTATCTTCGTGGAGATGATCATGGTCGTGCTTACTGTTTTTGCACGATAGAGTAAGTGCAATGCTTACAGCGATCAGGATTATGATATTTTTCATTACGGTGTTTTTGAATGTTTACTTCTGTGGTATACAACAGTGAATACGGGGAAGTTTCCCCGTAAATATTAGTCTCCGTATATAGGATTTTTATGCCGCAGGTGGTGCCCTGAGTGCACTTGAGGAAAGGAGAGGTGGTTTCTTTAAACGCGGCCTTACATCAGGTCTTGATACCTGCTGCAGCTCCTGCTTAAAAGTGAGCTCTGTTTTGCCAGCTGAAATAAAACCAGAATCAATATTGAAATTGGAAAAGAGGTTTGGATTGAAATGACAGGCCTCACTGCTGTGATCGTGATCGGGGCCGGCTGCGAAAACCGGGGAAAGATCTCCGGTCAGGCCATTAATACCACTGTCAGCACAGGAATGGCTGCAGTTATGGCTTTCATAAGCTGCTGCAGTATCATTGTCATGATGATGAGGCACAACGGCGTGGAGGAAAATTATCATCCACGAAACCATGAGGGTAAATGCCTTAATCTTAAGTCCTTTTCTCATTTCAGTGCTTTCAGGGATCAAAGATATTATAAAGATTCAGAAATATTCAGACTGCTGGGTATTAAATTGTTTTCAATCCAGTTCTTTATTATCAGGGGTCCACAGGGTGTCATTATGGACTCAGGATGAAACTGCACGGCCTCAATATTATAGTGCCGGTGTTTTATTGCCATTATCCTTCCTTCGTCAGAAACAGCCGTTACCTTCAGAACATCAGGTAGCTGCTCCCTGGTAGCTATCCATGAATGATATAATCCAGCTTTAAAGCCATCTTCAATACCTTCAAAGAGGCCTGATTCAGTGTCTGTAAGCTTTATTTCCCTGGTTCTGCCATGCACAACCGAGTCAAGTCTTTCAATTTTTCCTCCAAAATATAGTGTTATTGCCTGCAATCCCAGGCATATTCCAAGTACAGGTATAGTGCTTTTGTAGCTTTCCAGAACCCTTTCCATAATATTGCCTTTTCCGGGAATATCCGGACCGGGTGAAAAAATTATTCCGTCAAAGTGACTGATTTTTGCCACTTCGACCCTGTCAGAAGCTATAATTTGTAAATTTACACTCCTGTGCTCATTAAACATATGAGCAATATTGAATGTAAAGGAGTCGTAGTTGTCAATTAATAGTACCTCCATGGGTCCAAATATACTTAATAATTTTACGGCCACTGTAAACGACCTGGCTGCTTCGGGCAGAGCTTTTCTTTTTATTGTTGACTTTGAGCTTGAAAAACCTCTTGTATGGCCTCTGGATGAACTGCCGGGTGATATACAATATGAGATTGCGGACAGAAGTGGCAGTGGGCCGGCTATTATAAATAAGGTGGCTAAGGAGATTAATATAGAAAAGAACCCCATTAACTTTGAAGAATATGCCCTGGCATATAATAAGGTGATGGATAATATCCGGCATGGAAACAGCTACCTTCTTAACCTTACTTTTCCTACACCCGTAAAGATAAACGCAAGTCTCGAAGAAATTTATAATATGTCAAGGGCAAAGTACAGGTTGCTCTATAAAGATATGTTTGTGGTTTTCTCGCCCGAAACTTTTGTGCAGACAGAGGGTAATACCATTAAGACTTTCCCGATGAAGGGGACAATTGATGCAGCTGAAGAGAATGCCCTGTCACAAATAATGAACGACGAAAAGGAACTTTCGGAGCACAATACCATTATTGACCTTCTCAGGAACGACCTGAGTATAGTTGCCAGGGGTGTTCACGTAAAGCGCTACAGGTATAACGATGTGATAAACACAGGTAAAGGACAGTTGATACAGATTAGCTCGGAAATAAGAGGTGAACTTCCTGCTGACTGGCACAGCAGACTGGGAGATATTTTAGTAAGCATGCTGCCTGCAGGTTCGGTTTCGGGGGCCCCGAAAAAAGAAACACTCAGGATAATAAGGGAAGCTGAACCAGGCCCCAGGGGCTATTATACAGGTGTATTTGGCGTTTTTGACGGTAAAAATCTCGACAGCTCGGTTATGATAAGGTATATTGAACAGACAGGTCATAAATATGTTTATAGAAGTGGGGGAGGGATAACCTTCCTCAGTGAAATTGAAAAAGAGTATAAGGAATTAATATCAAAAGTTTATGTCCCTGTTGGTTGAGTCGCTTAAGGTAAAAGATGGTCGCCTGTATAACCTTGATTATCACACTGCCCGTTTTAACCGGACCAGGAAGGAATTGTTTGATATCGGCCTTAAAATAGACCTGGCCAAGAAAATAATTATTCCTGCCTATGCCAGGAAGGGTCTTTTTAAATGCCGGATCGAGTATGATGACAATATCAGGCTTATCGACTTTATTCCCTATAAACCAAAAAGAGTGGAATCCCTGAAGATGGTTGAGGCAGGCGACTTTGAATATCCCTATAAATTTATTGACAGGGCAGGGATAGATAATTTATATTCACAGCGTGGTTCGTGTGATGATATACTGATTATTAAGGACGGTTTTATATGCGATACTTCATACTCTAACGTTATTGTGAGTAATGATAATGGCAGGTGGTTTACACCGTCCACCTACCTCCTGCCGGGTACTAAGAGAAGCTACCTGCTTGATAAGGGATTGATTACCGAGACTGAAATAACTCCGGCAAGTCTGCGGAAGTATACCTGGCTCAGGCTAATAAACTCTATGACTGATATAAACGATACTCCGGGTATAGAGATAAAAACAATTTGTTTCTGATTTTTGTGGAAACAATCCCGGGATTAATAAAAAAGGCATATTTTTTGCGGCAGCGGATTAATGATTTTTGTAATATTACTGTCTTCAATATAAACTGAATACCATGTATAAAATAAGATTTATAATAATATCGCTGCTGGTTTTAAGCCTGGCAGTTTCATCATGTAAGAAAAAGATTGATCCTGCAGATCCCGAGGTAGAGATACCGCGCGACATAAGCCAGTTTATCTGGAACGGGATGTACGATTATTACCTGTGGTACAATGATGTTTCCAAACTGAATCCTGCTTCCTATCCAACAACTGACGACTGGTACAGGTATCTGAACAGTTTTGACACCGATTATGAAGCACTTTTCGAGGATCTCCTTTACCAGAGGGATGTGGTTGACAAATGGTCGTGGATAGTGGACGACTGGGAAGTTCAGGAACAGAGCTTCTCCGGAATTTCAACCAGCATGGGTTATGACTTCAGGCTGTATGTTTATGAGGGCGATAAGATATTTGGATATGTAAGATATGTTCTCCCTGGTTCGCCTGCAGAAACAGCCGGAATAGAGCGTGGAGATATATTTATGAAGGTTGATGGCCAGCAGCTTACTATATCAAATTATTATAGCCTGTTATTTGAACAGGTAGATTACGAACTGGGATTTGCTGCACTTAATGGTTCAGTACCTTATGTTACAGGCGAAACTGTAAACCTGTCTGCAGTAGTGTTGCAGGAAGATCCGGTGTTTTATGCTGATATTCTGGACATTGGCGACAATCTAAAAACAGCTTACCTTGTTTATAATGCCTTTACCTCTGATTTTGATGCCACGCTGAATGATGCCTTTGGCTATTTCAAGAGTGAGAATGTTGACAGGCTGATACTCGACCTCAGGTATAACGGGGGAGGATCAATAAGATCAGCAGTTCATCTTGCAAGTATGATCTACTCTACTGATATTACTAAGATATTTTCCCAGAATTCGTACAACAATAAGCTGCAGTCCTATGTAATTAGCGAGTACGGGGTTGACTTTGTTACCGAGTATTTTACAAACAAACTTGATACTACAACCCTTAATTACCAGGTTATGCCTGAATTGCCGGATATCAATTCCCTGGGTCTTAATGAGGTATATATTATTGCTACAGGTAGCACTGCATCAGCATCGGAAATGATAATTAACGGCCTGGATCCTTATATAAATGTTATACAGATTGGAACAAAAACGGTAGGTAAGTATGTCGGATCAATTACTGTTAAGGACTATTATACCTATAGTTATCTTAATCCTGATCATAAATGGGCGATGCAGCCAATTGTTCTTAAGATTGCCAATTCTGCAGGAGTATCTGATTATATTGGCGGTCTGGAGCCGGATGTTGTTGCATATGAATATATAGATGAGCTGAAACCTTTTGGTGATCCTGATGAGCCTTTGCTTGCTGCCACTATTGACTATATTCTCGGGGGCACAAAGTCTGCCGGGTTTAAATCAGCTAAAGTAAGAGTGGATTACGATTTCGTTGCAGATTCGAAAGATATTAATCCCTGGGCAAACGAGATGTATCTAAGGTATCCAAAGTTTGAGGCCGGAGAGTTTTTCCCCTTCAGCGATTTTAAAAAGTAGATACGGATAAGCCCTGTATTCGGCAGGCACTGAGCTCTGAGCCCTGCACTCCATGCTCCATGCTCCATGCTCCATGCTCCATGCTCCATGCCCCATGCTCTCACCAGGCTTTAATCCACGGCCTGATATCAATGGGATTCATGCCGGCCCTGCGTGCAGCCTCAAGCCCGAGCTCGCCATCTTCGAAGACATCTATGGCAGCTGGTTCTATATTAAGTAACCCGGCAGCCTTAAGGAAGGTCTCAGGGTGTGGTTTGTGCTTTGACACATCATCTGCTGTAACCATAACATCAAAGTATTCGCTCATACCTATGCGCGAGAGAGTTTTGCGGGCAGCCTCATAAAATCCGCCTGTTCCAATTGCCATAGGAATAATCCCATGATATTTCCTTACTATGTCACCAATTACCCTGATCTCCTTTACTTCGTTTTCCATCGCCATATAACACTCAACCTTGGCCTTTACCAGGTCACGGTCATTAATTTTATCATTAAGCCCGTGGAGGCTTATTATATCTTTCGAAATTTCCCATCCTGGTCTTCCCATATGGCTCTGCAGGAACTCCCTGCTCATTTCCATGCCAAAGCTGCGACAGGTTGTTTGCCAGGCTTTAAAATGCAGGGGCATCGTATCTGCCAGTGTTCCGTCGAGATCAAAGATCATTCCCCTGGTTTCTTTTCCGGGTTTATACATAGCTAACTTAATTAGTGGCCGCAAATATATATAAAAAAGAGGCTGTCTCAAAAGTATAATACTCTTGTCATCCCGAGCGAATACGAGGGATCTAAATGTTTGATAATCAAGACCTGGATTCCTCGCATTCGCTCGGAATGACAAAGATTGTACCCTTTATGATACACCCCCTTGAGCTTATAAAATGTGAGTACCTATTTCAGTCCCAGGAAAGCTGTTACCTTCTCATAAACATTTTCTGCTGTAAACCCGAATTTCTCATCCAGTACCTTATAAGGTGCTGAGTATCCGAAATGGGAAAGTCCGGCTACATATCCATTATCTCCAACCAAACCCTGCAGTGTTACAGGTAACCCGGCACTTAAACCGAATCTTTTCACACCTGCAGGTAATATCTTTTCCATATAATCTTTTTCCATATTTCTGAATAAGCCTTCAGATGGTACCGACACAACCCTTACACCAAGTTTCTTTCTTTCTCTGAGCAATTTTGCTCCTTCAACAAGAGTAGATACCTCAGAGCCTGAAGCAAGAAGTATGATATCCGGTTTTTTGCTGCTGTCTTCAACGATATATGCTCCCTTCGAAGCTTGCAATGCATCTTCAAAGCGATTACCTTCTGAAGGCAGGTCGCTGATATTCTGCCTCGACAGTATAAGTGCCGTGGGAGAGTTTGTATTTTCGAGCGCCAGCTTCCATGAAACTGTTGTCTCTGCAGCATCTGCAGGCCTGAGTACCAGTACGCTGTTTTTGCCGCTGTGGTTTTTGAGGTGTTCCATCAGCCTTATCTGTGCTTCCTGCTCTACCGGCTGGTGTGTGGGACCATCTTCGCCTACCCTGAAAGCGTCATGTGTCCATACATATTTTACAGGCAGCTCCATCAGGGCAGCCAGCCTCACTGCTGGTTTCATATAATCTGAAAATACGAAGAAGGTTCCGCATACCGGTATAACTCCTCCGTGCAGTGCCATTCCGTTCATCAATGAAGCCAGTGTCAGTTCTGACACACCTCCCTGGAGAAACTGACCTGAGAAATCTCCTTTCTGAAACTCTTTTGTTTTTTTAAGGAAGCCATCAGTTTTATCTGAGTTGGCAAGGTCGGCAGATGAAACAACCATATTCTCAACAATACCTGCAAAGTGTCCAAGTACTTTTGCCGAAGCTGCCCGACTGGCTATATTTTCTGCCTGTTCTATCGATCCGTAGTCGATTGAAGGCAGATCTTTGGCGAAGAAGCTATCATATTTTAATGCCAGGCCGGGTTTATTTTTCCTCCAGGCTTCTTCTTCCTTGTAAAGGGCTCTTATATCTGATCTTTTCTTATCAAGAATATTCCTGTAAAGCTCCGCTACATCTTCAAATATCATAAAGGGATCGTCCGCTTTCCCTCCCAGATTTACCAGCGATTTGTTGAATGATGCCCCGGCATTGCTTACGGGCTGACCGTGTGTGGATGTTTTTCTTTCAAAACTGTTTCCATCTTCATCAACAAGCCCCTTGCCCATTATTGTTTTGCCGATAATCAGAGTGGGTTTCTCCTTTTCGTTATATGCATTTTTCAGAGCCCTGCGTATCTCCTGGTGATCGTGTCCGTTTATTGTTACAACCTCCCATCCCCAGGCCTTATATTTTGCAGCTGTATCTTCGCTTGTTACCACCGAGGTTTCTGTAGAGAGCTGGATGTCGTTGGAGTCGTAGAACATAATCAGGTTCGACAGGCCCAGGTGACCGGCTATTCTGCCGGCTCCCTGCGAAATCTCTTCCTGTATCCCTCCATCCGAAATAAAGGTATAGGTCTTGTGAGCCATCCATTCTCCGAATCTCTGAGCAAGGAATCTTTCAGCAAGAGCTGCACCAACAGCCATTGTGTGTCCCTGTCCGAGCGGACCCGAGGTGTTTTCAATTCCTCTTTCAATATCTGCCTCAGGATGACCCGGGGTGGGAGAGCCCCACTGCCTGAAATTCTTTATATCATCTCTTGTGTAATTCCCGCATAAGGTAAGGATTGAATAGAGCATTGGCGACATATGCCCCGGATCAAGGAAAAACCTGTCCCTGTTCCTCCAGCCCGGATTGTCGGGATCGAATCTCAAAAACTCAGAAAACAGAATATGAATAAAGTCTGCTCCGCCCATTGCTCCGCCAGGGTGTCCCGACGCAGCTTTTTCGACCATCGCCATTGATAAAATCCTGATATTGTCTGCTGCCCTGGTATTGATGTCTTTTGTCATATTGATTAAAAAGTTTCAGTTGGAAGTGATGGTTCAAAATTAAAGAAATAATGTATTATTAAGTTGCTGCAGGAAGTATCTTGATTAACATTCTTTTAACAAAAGCGGGCATGTTTCAGATCATGGAGTTATGTGGACTTATTTTATCCGCTATTTAACAAATATTAATATTTGCAGGTGGCTCAGGATGTCCTATGATAGATATCTTTTCATATATTTACCGGCAAATATTGATCTGATGAGCTTGAAAGGGAAAAGAAAAAAGAGGTTATTAACAGCTGTCCTGACAGGGATTTTTGTTATTGCTCTTTTAAATAATTCCTTAAACAGGCATAACCATGTTGTCTCAGGTTTCCTTTATTCTCATGCTCATCCCTTTGGTAAAACAACACAGGATAGCCCGGTAAAGGGGGGATCTCATAATCATACGCTGCTGGAGCTTTTTTTACTTGAACTTCTGTCTGACCAGGACTTCCTGGAGATGGCCTTATTCAGTATTGCAGCAGCTTACGGGACCTTACTTTTTATTGGTATTGTTCTTCCGGATATCCACATTGCCACCCGGATCTTTTCGCGGCTTGTTCCACGAGCCCCTCCTGCTTAGGTTTTCATTTTACCTGGGATTAATTTCCCCTGAGAGATATCTGCATACTGCAGACTATAATTTGAAAACATACCAGCCAAAAAAATGCGAAAATTATTTTTACTTATTACAATAGTTATTTTCCTGCCCGATGCCAGGGCCCAGGAAACAAAAACCATCGATACCCTTTCAACCAGGGTCTTGATTGAGAGGATCGAAAAACTTGAAGCACTGATTGCAGAAAAAGAACAGGAGGATGAACTTGAAACCCTGCTCCAGGAAGCATCGAACCTGGGGAGCAAGGAAAAGAAAAAGGAAGTAGATATTTCGAAGAAATTCTCAAGCGGAGTGCGACAGCAGCAGGGACTGAATCCTAACCTTAGTGTGCTTGGAGATTTCTTTGGATCATATACATCAGAAAGCACAGATCTGGTAAATGAACCTTCTGATTATACACATGGCAGCAACGGGGTCTTTATGCGAAGTCTCGAATTATCATTTGTTGCTCCTCTCGATCCCTTTGCCAGGGGAAAGGCTTTCCTGGATATTACAGAGGAGGGAGTAGCCATTGAAGAATTATATATGGAGTTATTAAATCTTCCTCTTAATACCTCACTGAAAGGAGGAGTGTTTTTTCCTGAATTCGGACTTCTTAACAGGCATCATACTCATGCCCTTCCGCAGTTCGACAGGCCCCGGGCCGCGGTAAATTATTTTGGGCTCGACGGTTTTAACGGTATGGGTGCAGCTGCAAATTTCATGTTGCCCAGCTTACTGTTTTCCGATGCTGCATCTCTCGACCTGTCGGCTGTAAATATCTTTGATAATATGAGTTACAGCTCTGATAAGGCGGTTAATATGGCATACGTGGCTCATTTTAAGAATTATTACGATCTGTCAGATGCCTCATATTTTGAGATTACACTCAGTGCCATGGCAGGTAATAATCCTGACCTTGCCTCTGGGAATAACTATATCGGCAACCTGGGACTGCATTATAAATGGCAGCCACCTGGATTGGCAAAGTACAAATCACTTGATATAAAGTCAGAGTTTTATTACAGCCTGTTTGAAATGCCGGGAGGCCTTGTAAGGAATAAGGGTTTCTATGCACTCTTTCACAGGAAACTTGATTCCAGGTTCTGGCTCGGGGGCAGGATAGGTTATTCTGAGATTCCCGGTGATGACGGTAATGAATGGGACTATACACTGAACCTGGATTTCTGGCAGAGTGAATTCGTCTTCTACAGGATCCAATACCAGTACAATGGTCGCACCATGCTTAATTATCCCATGGTGGCTGCAGGCGTGCCCTCTGGCCATACAATCGTTATGCAGTTTTCATGGGCTATGGGACCACATAAACACGATGCTTATTAAAATCTTATTCAAATGAATTTAAAATACCAATATATGAAATCACTAAACCTTTTTTTAGTAGCAGTACTGTTTTCGGCAGGATTAAAAGCCAACCCACAACAGATCAGGGTGGTATGTTCTTTCTCTGATTATGCTGCAATAGTAAAGGAGATAGCCGGAGATAAGGCAGAAATTATGCAGATATCAAACGGTGAGTCAGATCCTCACTTTATTCCACCCAAACCCAGCTACGCAATGCTGCTCAATAAGGCAGATATGTGGGTTACCACCGGACTCGATCTGGAGCAATGGTCAGCTACACTGCTCGATAAGGCCCGGAATAAGAAAATCATGGATGGTGAAATAGGTTTTGTGTCAGCCTCCGACGGAGTAGTTATACTGGATAAGGTTACCAAAGGCGACCGTTCGGAGGGGGATGTTCACCTTATGGGTAATCCTCATATTAACACAGGTCCGCTTAACTGGAAACAGATAGCAAAAAATATTACTGTCGGACTGATCAAGGTTGATCCTGCCAATGCTTCGATATACGAAGCAAACAGGGATGCCTTTATTGATAAGGTTGACAGGGCTCTGTTTGGGGATAAACTGGTAGATCTGTTCGGAGGAGAAACACTTTCCCTGATGCTTCAGAATCATACCCTCTTCACCTTTCTCGAAAAAGACTACAAGGGCACCAATCTGAAAGAGTTATTGGGCGGGTGGTTACTGGAAGCAATGCCCCTGCGTGGAAAGAAGGTAATTGCCTATCATAAAAACTGGGCATATTTTGCCGATGTGTTCGGGCTTGAGATAGTTGGGTTTATCGAACCAAAACCTGGTATTCCGCCATCAGCCAAGCATGTACAGTACATGGTGAATCTTATCAAGGAACAGGGTATCAACATTATGCTGGTTGCTAGTTATTTTGAGAAGAAATCTCCCCAGATGATTGAGGATAAAACCAGTATAAAGGCCGTCTACCTTCCTTTGTTCGTGAACGATGAGATTGGCATAAATAACAATTTCGAACTTATGGATTACTGGATAAGGGAAGTAAAAAACAATTTGTAAAATGCTGGAGAACCTTATTTTCCTGTTACCGCCAATTGTTTCCTGTATTATACTTGCGGGAATACTGAGTTATTTTGGCAATCATATTTTATCAAGAGGCATAGTATTTATTGATATTGCTGTTGCACAGATAGCAGCACTGGGAACCATGATAGGTATTTTGCTGGGATTTGCCGAAGGAGCAGTGTCAACTCAGCTTATATCCTATGCCTTTACAGTAATTATCCTTACAATATTTTCTCTTACCAGGGTTAATAAACAGGTCCTGCACCAGGAAGTTATAATTGGCATTTTTTATTGCCTTGCTCTCGGACTTGCACTCCTGCTGGCCGAAAAGATCCCGGGCGGATCCAATTATATAACCAAGACTATAACCGGAAATGTACTGTGGGTTACCTGGGATAGTATCCTGAACAGCCTGATACTGTTTGTCCCTGTTATGCTGGTTCATTTAATATTCGGGAAAGAGATGGCAAGGATTACCAGTCACAGATCCGGACAGGCTGGCAGTATCTCAGGCATAAAAATATATGACCTTGTATTCTACATTACTTTTGGTGTTGTAATAGTGAAAGCTGTGCCTGTTATGGGAATTTTTCTTGTGTTTATGCTGCTGATTGGTCCTGCTTCAATAGCCGGGGTTTTTGTTAAGGCCTGGCGCAGAAGAATACTATGGAGCTGGCTGATTGGTTCGGTGGGCTCACTCCTTGGAATATACCTGTCGTATACTTTGAATATTTCCAACGGACCGGCTATTGTTAGTATTATAGGAATCTCAGCCTACCTTGCGGCATTTGTTAAACTTTTTACGGACAGGACTCCCTGCGAGGCAGTGGGAGAATAATTTTATATTTTATGTTTTCAATCGGCTTTATTTTAGCACCTCTTGTTGCCTGTGTACTGATAGTAGCTGTTAACGTGTATTTTGGCATTCACGTTATAAAGCGGGAGATTATTTTTATTGATATTGCACTTGCTTCTATAGCAGCCCTGGGATCTGCTGTCGGAATGGTATTGTTTCATATTCAGCATGATGATCATTCGGGTGAGAGTCATGGAATACTACCCTACCTCTTTTCTGTTGCATTTATCTCGCTTGCATCTGCAGCTTTCTCCATGCTGAAGCATAAGAAGATTTCAATCCCTCTTGAAGCTATTATCGGGATTTCCTATGCTGTTGCAACAACCCTTACGGTTATCTTCCTTGATAAGGGTGCAGGAGGGGATGTGCATGTACACGATATGCTGGTTGGTTCAGTTTTATGGGTTTCGTGGAGCCAGGTATTGCGACTTGCCCTTATTGTTTTACTGGTAGGTACATTCCATATTGTATTCAGGAAAAAGTTTACCAGGATGACCGATAATTTCCAGGAGGCATGTAACGAATTAAAAAGTCCAAGGGTATGGGACTTCCTGTTCTACCTGAGCTTCGGACTTGTTGTTGTGGAAGCGGTTAATATTTCAGGTATTCTTACAGTTTTTGCTTTTCTTATTATCCCGGCGTCCCTTACTGCATTTATTACAAGAGGCTGGATACCCAAACTGCTTGTTGGATGGAGTGCAGGCATACTTGCAAGTTTCTTCGGACTGGTATTCTCACTTAAACTTGATGTGCCCAGTGCACCTGTAATTATTGTGTTGCTTGGAGTAATGCTTATTCTTGTATTTATCTGGTATAAAATGTCTCATGCCAGGAATAGCCAGTAACATATCGACCAATCTTCCGTGTTTACCTTATTTTGCAGGCAGATTACATATTAGTGTAAATGATGTGGTATTTATCATGTCAACAATTCTCTGGTTTTATTACCTTTAACAAAACAAAACTTTTTACGATGGAAAATTTATCTAATGAGAACTCTGAAGTTAAGTATGCCGGTTTCTGGCTTCGGTTTGTTGCCTATATCATTGATGATATTGTTTTGGGACTGGCCGGGTTCCTGGTTTCGCTTCCTTTTATAGGAGGAATTGTATTTTCGGCGCTTGGGATCAGCGAAAACCCGGATGCTGCAGAAAACATTGCAGCCGGGGTAATAGGCATAATTGGTTCGATTATGGGCCTTATCCTGGTTATTATTGTAATGGGATGGCTCTATTTTGCCCTGCTGGAATCTTCTAAAAACCAGGCTACCCTTGGTAAAATGGCTCTTGGATTAAAGGTTACCGATATGGAAGGAAACCGTATCTCCTTTGGACGAGCTACTGGAAGATACTTTGGAAAAATAATCTCAGGCATGATCCTGTGGATTGGCTATATAATGGCAGGTTTTACAGAAAAGAAACAGGCCCTTCACGATATGATGGCTTCGTGCCTGGTTGTAAGAAAGTAATTACTAATGATGATGTGAGGCTTTTAAATCTGATGATGTGAGGCTCCAGCCTCACATCACCATATAAGGCACCAGCCTCACATCACCCTCTAAGGCTCCAGCCTCACATCAGTTTCTTCCTCACATCTCCCTCTGAGGCTCCAGCCTCACATCAGGCTTAAGCCTGTAAGTAATTGAATGTACTACTCTGCTTCTGCTCTTACTGGTTTTATTGTTGCAGATGATCTGTTGAATCAATCAGGATTGGGATATTTTCTTCCTTTCTTATCTCAAAGATTGTCAGGCTGGTGTTTCTTAAGCTCGCACCGGCACTGATTTCTTTCCAGTTTTTGTGCTGGAGTATCCCGACTATTATTTTACCTATAAATCCATGAGATGAGAGAAGTATTGTTTTATCGTGGTATTCTGTAATGATACTTTTTAATAGTTTATCTGCCCTTGTAAACACATCATTCACAGATTCTCCGTTTGGAGGGTCCGGGAACAGCGAATTTT